>JAKBFR010000189.1 GCA_021837545.1 Bacillota bacterium
CTTTTCCTGATATTTTTTCACACTAATATTTACAGTTCCTGCACCTTTATCTTTTAGAATGCCATGAACTATAGCATTCTCAACTAGAGGTTGTATTGAAAGACTAGGTATTTTAACATCTACATCTTCTATGTCATAATTTATATTCAATTTATTTCCAAACCTAGCTTTTTCTATTTCTACATAATCTATAACTTGTTTAAGTTCTTTTTTTATATCTATAAATTCACCATTTAGTTCTAAATTATATCTTAAATAGCTAGCTAGATTTATTATAAGTTCTCTTGCTTTATCAGGGTTTATTCTTATAGAGGAAGTTATAGCATTTAATGCATTAAATAAAAAATGTGGGTTTATTTGAGTTTGAAGTGCTTTAATTTCTGATTTATTTGCCATTTCTTTTATTTGTTCAATCTTTGACACTTCCATTAAAGTAGAAATAATTTGTGAAAGTCCCACTGCAAGCGTTTCCAATGAATAAGTTATTTTATGCTCTTTTCTATAGTATATTTTTAAAGCCCCTATAACTTCATTTTTTTCTTTAAGGGGTATTATAATAGCTGATTTTATCATTGAACTTTTATCCTCTAAGTTATCATTTCTTATAATTATCCTGCCACTCTTTATTGCTTCTTTAGTTACTTCAGTTATTATTTCGTGGCCTATATTATAATACTCTTCTCCAACTCCAACATAAGCTAATATATCTTTCTTATCAGTTATGGCTACTGCATCAGCTTGTATATCTTCTTTTATAATATTACATATCTTATTTAAAGAATCGCTATTTATATTTCTAAAGTATGGAAGAGTTTTGTTTGCAATATCAAGTGCCAACTTTGCTTGTTTGGCAGCTATCTTTTCTTTATCATCTGCTACACTCTGAACTAACAAAACTATAAAACCCACACTAATTTGCCCAAGTATCATTGGTATAGCAATTTTAGATACTATATCAAACCCTAGTGAATGAGGTTTACTTAATATAAGTATAAGTATCATTGTAATCATTTCACTTAGCATTCCTGCAGCTATACCAGCTACCCACCTATAATTCCTTTTAATTTTTTTATTTATATATCCAGACACAATTCCAGCAGTAATGCTACTAATAAGACAAGGCATTGAAGTTATACCATTTATATCTATTAAATATCTGTGTAGCCCAGATACCACACCTGTTACTATTCCCACAATGGGACCAAATATTATTCCTCCAGACACTATAGTAATTGTTCTAACATTTACTAATGATCCTTCTACATTTACCCCTGTATAAGTTGCTAGTATAGCAAATATACTAAATACTATGCAAATAATCGCATAATCTTTTCTTTCGTAACTCTCCTTTAAAAACAATTCTCTAAAGCTTTGCATCCTAGTTATAATAAATAAACAAATAAGTAGTAACGTAGCTCTATCCATAAATTGAACTAATATATTATATATGTAATACAACGTAAGCTTATCTCCTTTCTTTGTATATTAACAAACTGTAACATTAATTTTATACGATATATTATCTATATTATTATAGCTTTATATCAACAGTATAAAAAAATAAATTCCTCTAAAGTTTTACAACTTATAAATACAGTTATGCCCTAAAAATCCCCAAAAATGTAGCAAACAAAAAATCGCGCTAAAAGGGTTCTAGCATATTTGCTAGAACCCTTGATTTTGGCAGAGAGAGGGAGATTCGAACTCCCGAAACGATATAACCCCTTCGCCTGTTTTCGAGTTGCACTGAAGACTCTTTTTCTTATCTCTATTATTGATGAATACTCATTTTTCTTAGTGTTTAGTTTCCACTACTTGACTTTTAGTTTCAGACAATTCTTATTGATTTGTTATATTCATCCATATTTTGTCGTCGTATCGACGTCTCAAAAACCCAACTAATAAAAGGCGATCTATAATTGTTTTTATACTGCACAGCTAATCCTAAATATATCAAAAGATATACCATATTATTTTACTCTACACTCTTTAATGCTTCCACCATGTTAATTTTCCGCAGTCCCTTGTTGGTGATTTTGTTTACCAATAAGGCAAAAATCAGCGTAATAACAGCCGCAATCAGATAAGAAATTATGGAAACACGAACCTTAAAAGCGATGTCTGCAATGCTGACGTTGGCCAGAATGCCATAGGTAATGCCAAACCCTGCTGGCAGACCGCAAAGAATACCAAATAGAGTAAGGATAAAGGTTTCCTTGTTTACATAGGAATATACCTCTTTGCGCTGGAAACCAAGCACCTTGATGGTGGCAAGCTCCCGCTCACGCTCGCTGATATTGATATTAGAAAGGGTGAACAGAACTGTCAAGGCTAATACTGCTGACATACCAATTAAAAGATAAACTACCATGTTAATAAGCTTATTTACATCACTAAAAGCATCTCTCACCTCTTGACTGCTGCTGACGTTTAGTATCCTTTCGTCGTCTTTAAGGGCATTCATCCATTCATTACCATATTTGTTGTTTGTCAGATTCATCAGGAAAGAGGTTCCATTATAGTCACCAAATGCTTCCTGATAACAACTTTCACTGACATACACGTAATTGCCTGCATAGTTTGTAGCTACGAAAGCCACCGGAAAATCATGCTCCAAATTATCTTCATTTTGCATAGAAACAATGTCCCCACTAGTTAGGGCAAGTTTTTTTGCGCCATTTTGAGTGACTACAATGCCATTTTGGGGAAGGACCATTGCCTTATGAGTTCCAGAATCATATAGATGAACATAACGTCCCAAATCCGCACCGTCTGGAATTACCATAACGGTAATATCCAAACTATCGCTGCTGCTTCGTAGTGTCAAGGTTTTAATCTGTAATTGCAGCTCATCAGCTACCTTCCCAGAGGCTTTCCATTCACTGGCAAGTGTGTTCATTTTTTCTGCATTCAAGTTATCTGTCACTACAATAGCATCATATACAGTTACGTTATCAAACTGATCAGACATCAGCCCTCCTACGCTGTCCTTCACACCAAAGCCCAGGACGATGAGCATGGTGCAGCCTAAAATACCAACAATGGTCATGATTGCACGTTTCTTATATCTGAACAAGTTACGGCAGGTTACTTTATTCAGGAAATTCAGCCTTTTCCAAATGAATGGAATACGTTCAAGCAAAATCCGACTTCCTGCTTTAGGTGCTTTTGGACGCATCAGTTCTGCCGGACGCTGGTGCAGCATCTCAGCGCAAGAGATTGCAGTTGCACCTACAATGCCCAATAGGAACAATCCAATTCCCACCAGACCATAACCAAGATTGAAGGACAGTTGAAACGTTGGTAATACATACAGGCTGCTCACGATGATTCCTATTACCTTTGGAAGTGCGACAAACCCAATCACGTTTCCAAATATCCCACCGATGACACAGGCCAGCACTGCATAGAAGATATACTTCATACTAATCTGGTAGTTGGAATAACCAATTGATTTATACGTACCGATTAATCCACGGTCCTCCTCCACCATACGGGTCATGGTTGTCAGGCTAATGAGTACCGCTACCAGGAAGAAAATAATGGGGAAAGCCTGGGTAACCTCCCGAATGAAGCTGACATCATTTTTTAGTCCAGCACTACTGTCGTTATCACTCCGATCCCAGACGTACCATTTCGCCATGCTGATGTCTGTAACCTTGTCCTTGGCATCCGAAAGCTTCTGCTTAGCAGTAGCTATAGAATCCTTGTAGTCAGACTTATTTTTATCAAGCTCAGACTGTCCGTTAGTAAGTTTAACCTTAGCCTCCTCCAATTTCCTTTTGGCATCTCCAAGCTTTTTCTTGCCCTCATTTATTTCTGCCCGCTTTTCAGTAAATAGTACCTCTGCTTCAGCTTTGCTGTCATTCAATTTCTTCTGTCCACTGATAAGTTTTGGTTTGCTATTCTCAATTTTCTGACGGCCATCAGAAATCACCTTCAATGAATTGGCTTTTTGCGCTGCCAGTGCCTCTGAACTTTTTTTAAGCAAAGTTTGGCTGTAATTCAAAGTACCATGGGTAACAGCAAGGTTAGAAAAAGCTGTAATTTGTGCCTCTGTCAGAGAGGAGCCGCCGGAAATAAAACATATAGCGAAGGTTTGGGTAT
>JAKBFR010000037.1 GCA_021837545.1 Bacillota bacterium
GAAAAGAAAAGATACTTGATAAATTGGATTTTCCACGAGATATTTCGCTAGATTTACCAAAGATAATAGTTATAGGAAATAGGGAAATAACAATTGAAAATCATAAAGGTATCATATTTTTTGAAAATAATGTGGTTAAAATAAATTCTAGAATTGGATCTATCGTAATAAAAGGGGAAGCATTGGAAATACTTTTTATTGCTGAAACAAGTATTACCATAAACGGAACTTTTAAAGGTATTTCATATGAGGGGTAAAGAATGATATTTAATAAGCTGAAATTAGGACAAATAACCATAGAAGTCAGTGCTTTAATGCCAGAAAAAATATTAAACATACTTTGGAATAATGAAATTTATACATGCAATATAGTTAAGATTGATTTAACTACAATTAGGTTTATAATATATTTTAAAGACTATAAAGAAGCAGAAATGTTAATTAAAAAGTATAAAGGAAAAGTAAGAATAGTTAAGACAAGTGGTATAATAGTTTTACTTATGAAAATGAAAAGGAAAGTATCCTTGGTTATTGGTATTTTAATGTTTTTTATAGTTATATATGTATTATCGAATTATATATGGGCTATAGACATACAAACCCAAAAAAACTTAAGTCCTTTTGAAATTAGACAACAACTTTCATCAATTGGAATCGAACCAGGACTTAATAAATCACAAATAGATGTATATGAAATAGAAAAAAAGATGGAAGATTTAAATAGTCAAATAATGTGGATTAGAATTAGAGTAGAAGGGTCAACGCTAAAGCTAGTAATAAAAGAAAAGGTAAATCCACCATCTACAGAAAAGATATTATTTAATCAAGTTGTTGCGAATATGGATGGAGAAGTAAAAAGAGTATATACTAATTCAGGTAATCCAGCAGTAATTCCTGGGGATATAGTAAAAGCTGGTGATGATTTAATATTACCTATTCAAGGAAGAGAAGGTTTTGAACAAGAAGTGAAACCTAATGGAACAGTTATAGCAAATACTTTCTATGAAAAATTCATGGAAGTTCAAATAAGTGGAGAAAAACTTGAAAGAACAGGAGAAAAGAATAGTGATATTTATTTGAGTTTTTTTGGAAAAAAAATTTACTTAGAAAAAGCTATAAATCCATTTCATTATTATGATAAAATAGAAGAAAAGGACGGAGTTGTTAATAAAACAATATATTTCAATAAAAAGGGTAAGACTGTAAATTTAGATAAAGATAATACAGTTAAAGAAGCTACTGAAAAATTACAGGAATCGTTAAGAAAAACACTTAGTAATGATGCTAAAATTATAAATAAAAAAATTACAGTAGATGATATTAATGATGGGAAGATATTAATTAAAGTCATATTTACTGTAGAACAAGATATTGCAAGAAAAATATCATAAGTCATCGTTGACTTGTTATTTTCTTTCGTGTGTTTAAATACTTTATTATAAGATGAAAAGGTGAATAACATGAATATAAAACAGAACAAACAAAATAATAATAAGATTCAAAGAATTATATTATTTACATTTGTATTTATTATAGGTTATTTATTGCTTGCTACTGCGATAACTCCAAAGCAATATAGTTTAAAAGAAGGAGATATACCTAGAGTAGATATAAAAGCACCAAGGGATACCGTAGATGAAAAAGCTACTAAAGAAAAGGAAGCGCAAGCTCTTGAAAAAGTGGGGAAACAATATACATTAAAACCTGAAGTTAAAAAAGAAGCGGAAGAAAACACTAAAGCTTTATTCGAAAAACTTATAATCTTAAGCACGGATTCTAATTCTATAGTAGATGCAAATTCTACTGCTGATGCAAAAGAAAGTGAAAAAATAACTCAACTAAAGAAGTTAACAGGATTTCAGTTGACAGAAGAACAATGTAAGGTATTAATAAGTATTAAAAAAGATGATTTATCAGATTTAGAAACGAAAATAATTAATATAATTGATAAAGTATATGAAAAAAATATAAATGAAAATGATGAGGTTGCTCTTCAAGGAGCAAGAGGGTCTGCTACGTTAGAAATAGATACTTTGAAGTTAGAAAATGAAGTATCAAACGCGTTAAAGCTTATTATTCAGACTCAAATAAATGCAAATGTTTTTTTTGATGAAGAAAAGACAAATGAAACAATACAAGAAGCTCAAAAAAACATATCTAAAGTTATAATAAAGCAAAATCAGATTATAGTAAAAGAAGGAGAGCCTGTAACTCAAGATCAAATAGATATCTTATCAGACTTAGGAATGTTAAATGATGAAAATGAAACAGTATATCTGTACGTATATTTAGCACTTGCTGTATTTTTAGCAATAGTTCTATTTCTTCAATATAATTATATTAAGTTAAATTATAAAGAAATATTTAAAAGTACAAAAAAATTGATTTTAATAAGCGTGATAAATTTGATTTCACTAATATTTGCTAGAACAATAGGAATTATATCACCATTTTTAATTCCATTTGCTTGTGCGCCTATGATGCTTACATTACTATTAAATTATAAAATATCACTTGTAATCAGTACTTTAAATATAATAATTATAGGTGCATTAAATGGATTTGATGTTCAAGTTATGTTGCTTGGCATTGTAAGCTCAATATTAGGTGCTACATTGTTAAAGAAGATGCAACAAAGAAATGAATTATTATATTCAACGGTAAATATTGCAGTAGTTAGTGCAATATTGACATTATCCACAGGAATATTAATATCAAGTAATCTTGGAGATGTATTAATAAAGGCTGGTATTACAGTTATTGGGGGCCTTTTATCAGGTGTATTTGCACTAGGAATATTACCATTTTTAGAAGGAATGTTTAATGAGGTTACAACTTTAAAATTATTAGAATTATCAAATCCTAATAATCCACTTTTGAAAAAATTATTAATGGAAGCTCCAGGAACATATCATCATAGTATGCTTGTTGCAAATCTTGCGGAGATGGCAGCAGAAGAAGTTGGTGCCAATTCAGTAATTACTAGAATAGGGTGTTATTATCATGATATCGGAAAAACAGAAAGACCATACTTTTTTGGTGAAAATCAAATGGGGGGGGATAATCCTCACAATAATATAACTCCTAATTTAAGCACAATGATAATAAAATCTCATGTAAATGATGGTCTTGAATTAGCAAAAAAACATAACTTACCAAAGGTAATTCAAGATATCATAGCAGAACATCATGGAAATACAGTAGTCAAATATTTTTATTACACAATGAAAAATAGTGCTGAAGACCCAAACGAAATAAAAGAAGAGGATTATATGTATGAAGGTCCGATACCAAGTTCAAGGGAAGCTGGTATAGTAATGCTTTCTGATAGCGTTGAAGCTGCTGTAAGGTCGATTAAAGAGCCAAATAAAGATAAAATTAATAAAATGGTGAATAGTATTATTGATGATAAATTATCATGCGGTCAATTAAATAATTGTGATTTGACATTAAAGGATATAGAAAAAATTAGAATATGTTTTTTAACTGCATTAAATGGCATATATCATCAAAGAATAGAATATCCTAAAGAGAAAATTAAAGATTTAAATGATGAAAATAATGAAATCAAAACTAAGGAGTAATTTAAATAATGATTTATGTAGATAATAGACAAAATAAATTAGAAGTAAATGATGGGTTAATTGAAAAATTATCAAAAGTAATAGAATTTGCATTAAAAGAAGAAGACGTTGATTTAAAATGTGAGGTTTCTTTAGTATTTGTAGATAATGATGAAATTAAGGAGATTAATAATGATACCAGAGGCATAAATAAAGAAACGGATGTATTATCTTTTCCTATGTTAGAATATAAAAATAAAAAAGTATTTAAGGAAATGTATAAAAATTATAAGTTTTCTCAAACTGATTTTGATGGTGAAGAACTTGTACTTGGAGACATAGTACTTTCTTTAGAAAAAGCACTAGAGCAAAGTAAAGAATTTGATCATTCCTATGAAAGAGAAGCTTCATATTTAGTAGTACATTCAGTATTACATCTTTTGGGATATGATCATATGGATGATGAAGAAAAAAATGCTATGAGACATAGAGAAGAGGAAATTTTAAATAAACTTAGTATAACTAGATAATTAATTCAGTTAACTGAATAAAGTGGGGAAGGCAAATGAAGATAAAAAAAACTCTAGAAAGTTTTAACAATGCAATAACTGGGATTATAGACACTGTAAGAACTGAAAGAAATATGAAAATACACTTGATTGTATCTTTAGGTGTGCTAATTGTAAGTTTTTTCTTCGATATAACAAAATATGAGTTTCTTATTTTAGCAGTTACAATAACTATGGTAATGACAGCTGAATTAATAAATACAGCTATAGAAGCAGCTATAGACATGACAACAAATTATTATCATCCGTTGGCTAAAATAGCTAAAAATGCAGCTGCAGGTGGTGTACTGATTGCAGCTATAAATGCATTACTAGTTGGATACATTATATTTTGGGATAAATTATCTAACTTTTCATTTGATTTAATTAAAAAAGTTAGAAACTCAGAGCCATATACAATATTTATTGTATTAGTAATAGTTTGTATAGCAACAATAATAGCAAAAGCAATATTTGGCGAAGGTACTCCTTTAAAGGGTGGAATGCCAAGTGGTCATAGTGCTCTTGGATTTTCTATTGCAACTGCAATATCATTAATAACAGAAGAACCAATTTGCATACTGCTTAGTTTCTTATTAGCATTTATAACTGCACAAAGTAGGGTTGATTCAGAAGTTCATAGTATTCTTGAGGTAATAGTCGGAGCGATTTTTGGAATATTATTAACTTTATTTATTTTCACTTTGTTTAGGCTTTAATAAACTTAGAATAATAATATATACACTCATAGAACTACTTAATATTTGTACATTGTCAATTAACTTATAAATAGAGTATACTATTTATAAAATAGCAGAATGTTATTTAAGCTTTCTATAGAAGGCTTATTCAAGGAGGAAAAAATGTTTAAATCAGGATTTGTTACAATAGTTGGAAGACCAAATGTAGGAAAATCAACTTTATTAAATTACATAATGGGAGAAAAGTTATCAATAGTTTCAAATAAACCACAAACAACAAGAAATAATATTCAAACAATATTAACAGGTGATGAGTATCAAATGGTGTTTGTTGATACTCCAGGTATACATAAGCCTAAGCATAAATTGGGAGAATTTATGGTGAATTCGGCAAAAGAATCAACTAAAGATGTTGATTTAGTATTATTTTTAACCAATCCAGACGAGGAAATAGGAAAAGGGGACAAATTTATATTAGAAACTTTAAGAGATAAAAAGTGCCCTGTGTTTTTAGTTTTAAATAAAGTTGATGAAAGTACACAAGATAGAGTGGCAAAAAGTCTAGAAATGTACTCGAAAGAATTTAATTTTGCAGAAATCATACCTATCTCTGCGATTAAGGGCAAAAATGTTGATGCATTAATAGAACTTATGAAAAAAGTGATGCCAGAAGGACCTAAATATTATCCAGATGATATGATAACAGATGTTCAAGAAAAGTTTGTTGTATCTGAAATAATTAGAGAAAAAGCTTTAAGAACACTAAGAGATGAAGTACCTCATGGTATAGCAGTAGATATAATTCAAATGAAACAAAATGATATTGGTACATATCATATAGAAGTAGATCTAATATGTGAAAAAGATTCGCATAAAGGGATAATAATAGGTAAGAATGGGCAAACGCTTAAAAGAATTGGCGAAACGGCTAGATATGAATTGGAAAAATTCTTAAGAGCTAAAGTTAATGTAAAGATATGGGTTAAGGTTAGAAAAGAGTGGAGAGATAATCAAAACTTATTAAAGGAATTAGGATATAAGCCTAAGAAATAGAATTAATGAAAAAATGAATAATGAAAGATTAATGATAAACGAAGAAATTATGTGAGAATTTCATACTGAATCATTGATCATTGATCATTCATCATTAATTATTTGTAGGAGATGATTAATCTGTCAATTTTTGAAACTAAAGCTGTTATTATAAAGACACAAGATTTTAAAGAAAATGACAAACTAGTTTGGTTTTATACTGAAAAGCTAGGTAAAATTACAGCTGTAGTTAGAGGTGCAAAAAAAAGTAAAAGTAAGTTTTTAGCATTGACATTACCTTTATGTTATGGTGAATATATGGTATATAAAGGTAAAAACTTATACACGCTCCAAGAAGGAAAGATAATTAACTCATTTCAAGGGCTTTTAAATGACTTATATAAACTTACTTATTCATCATATTTATGTGAACTCATAGATATTGCTTGTTCTGATAATGAAGTTAATATTGAGCTTTTCAAAAATTTAGTTACAACATTATATTTATTAAATACAGATGCAATAAATTATGAATTGCTAATAAGATCATTTGAATTAAAATTATTGAGAACTACAGGGTATAATTTAACATTGGATAACTGCAGTATTTGTAGAAAAAAGATATCTTCATCAAATTATATAAGTTTATCTTACTATGGAGGAATATGTGATGAATGTCCAAAAGAACATGGAGTATTCATATCAAAAGGTGCATATAATGCTTTGAGATTCTTGAAGAATCTGGATGTAGATAAGTTATATAGATTAAATTTAAATGATGAGATAAAAGATGAAATAGAAAAGGTAACTACTTTTTTTATATGCAATAATTATGCAAGAAAACCTAAAAGTTTGGATATGTTAAAATTTATTAAGGAGTGATAATTTATGGAAAAGGTAACGTTAGAAAAAGTTGACATAGTACGTGAAAGAACAGGAGTAAGTTATGAAAAAGCAAAGGAAGCTTTAGAAGTATGTGAAGGAGATGTTCTAGAAGCTTTAATATATATTGAAAAGACTCAGGGTATATTAAATGATAATAATGAATCTTCTAAGGAACAGGAAGAAAATAAAACTTCAATATCCATAGAAGAATTAAAAGCTTGGTTCAGACAAATGATAGAAAAAGGTAATGTTACAAGAATAAAGATTAAAAAAGATGATACGGAGTTAATTGATATTCCAGTTAATGCTGGAATTGCAGCGGGTGTAGTAGCTATTATAATTCCGCCAATACTAGCAGCAGGAGTTATTGCAGCAATAGCAACTCAAATTACAATAGAGATAACTAAGGAAGACGGGTCTGTAGAAATAATAAATAAGCAGGTTTCTAAGGTTGCAAATGATGTTAAAAATAAGGCAAATGATTTTGCAGATAAGGTTAAAAATAAAGTTAATGAAATGAAAAAAGATGCTAAGAATGATGGTTCTGATTCAAAACAAAATGTATATACTGGTTCTGATACAGTATATAGTTATACTGTTAACTTTGATGAAGAAAAAGAAAATTCAGAAAATTAATGATATTAAGAGCAATATAGAGAAAAACAGACATAAAAGTATTATAAAAGTATTATAAAAGTATTATACAAGAAATAATTAGTAAATTTATTTGATTTTTCTGAAAATTTAGTCTAGTCAAACAATAATTACATGATATAATTAGAGAGTAATGAAAATTAATGAATATTAACTAAATATTTCTTGTATTAGTAGAAAGAGGGATAAGATTGAAATTATCGCCTAGACAAGAAGAAATAGTGTGCTTAGTTAAAGAAAACCAACCAATAACAAGTGAAACACTTGCAAGGAGAATTGGAGTAACAAGAGCAGCACTCAGAGCAGATTTATCAGTTCTTACAATGATAGGAACTTTGGCTGCTAGACCTAAAGTTGGATATGTATATTCTGGAAAATCTTCTAGTGGATTAGTTTATGCACATATAAGTAAAATAAAAGTGTCGGAAATAATGTCTAAACCTGTGACAGTAAGTGAAGATACAATGGTATATGATGCAATCGTATACCTATTTCTTAATGATGTAGGTACATTATTTATAGAAAACAATGGAGTACTGACAGGTGCAGTTTCTAGAAAAGATTTTCTTAAAATTTCAATAGGGGGAACGGATATACATAAGGTTCCAGTTGGTGTAATCATGACTAGAATGCCAAATATAATTTGTGCAAATGAAAATGACAATGCTTATGATTTAGCTAAGAAAATTATTGAACATGAAATTGATAGTATTCCAGTCGTTGAGATATTAAAAAAGATAGAGGGAAAAGACCAAATAAAAATAATTGGTAAGGTCTCAAAGACTAACATAACAAAATTATTTGTTAAACTTGGAGAAAATGAAAATTAATTATTAGGGTAACTACGAGGCCTTAGGAAGGAATCGATAGTAATATATTGAGAAAATTATAGAAAAGAGGGAATATTGAGATGACAAATAAGTATGTATATCTTTTTAATGAAGGAAACACTTCAATGAAAAATCTACTTGGAGGGAAAGGTGCTAATTTAGCAGAAATGACCAATATAGGAATTCCTGTACCATTTGGTTTTACTGTTACAACAGAAGTTTGTAATAAGTATTATGAAGATGGTAGAAAGATTTCTGATGATATAATAGGTCAAATTTATGACAGCTTAGCAAAGCTTGAAGAATCTACTGGTAAAAAATTTGGAGATAATTCTAATCCTTTATTGGTTTCAGTAAGATCTGGTGCAAGAGTTTCAATGCCAGGTATGATGGATACTATTTTAAATTTAGGATTAAATGACGTGGCTGTAGAAGCTATGGCAGAATTAACTAACAATCCTAGATTTGCATATGATTCTTATAGAAGATTTATTCAAATGTTCTCTGATGTTGTTATGAATATAGAAAAAAGATTGTTCGAAAATAAGATAGAGGAACTTAAGGAAAAGAAAGACGTTGAATTTGATACAGATTTAACTGCTGATGATTTGAAAGAATTAGTTAGTGAGTTTAAAGAACTATATAAAAAAGAAAAGGGCGAAGAGTTTCCAAGTGATCCAAAAGTGCAATTGATTGAATCTATAACAGCTGTATTTAGATCATGGGATAATCCAAGAGCTATAGTATATAGAAGAATGAATGATTATCCTGGAGAATGGGGTACAGCAGTAAATGTACAAGAAATGGTATTCGGTAATAAGGGAGAAACATCAGGAACAGGAGTTGTATTCTCTAGAAATCCAGCTAATGGGGATAATGAAATATATGGTGAATATTTAATGAATGCACAAGGTGAAGACGTTGTTGCTGGAATTAGAACACCACTTCCAATATCAAAATTAAAGGATCAAAATCCTACAATATATAAGGAATTTGAAGATATAGTTAATAAATTAGAATCTCATTATAGAGATATGCAAGATATGGAAATAACAATAGAAGAAGGCAAATTATACTTCTTACAAACTAGAAATGGTAAAAGAACAGCTCAAGCAGCTTTAAAGATTGCTGTTGATTTAGTTGAAGAGGGAATGCTTAGTAAAGAAGAAGCAATTTTAAAAGTTGAACCTAAGCAATTAGATACATTGTTACATCCAGCATTCTATACTGAAGATTTGAAGAAGGCTGAGCCAATCGGTAAGGGGTTACCAGCATCTCCAGGAGCTGCATGTGGTAAGATTGCATTTACAGCTAATGAAGCTAAAGATAGAGCTGCGCTTGGCGAAGATGTAGTACTTGTAAGACTTGAAACTTCTCCAGAAGATATAGAAGGTATGGTAGCTGCCAAAGGAATTCTTACAGTAAGAGGTGGTATGACATCTCATGCTGCTGTTGTTGCAAGAGGAATGGGAACTTGTTGTGTAGCTGGATGTGGAACTATTAGAGTTGATGAAAAAAAGAGAACTGTAGAAGTTAATGGAAAAGTTTATACAGATGAAGATTTTATTTCAATTGACGGAACTTCTGGTAATGTATATGGAGAAAAAATAAAGACAGTTACTCCAGAAATTTCAGGACATTTTGCAATATTTATGGGATGGGCAGATGAAATAAGAAAATTAAAAGTTAGAGCTAATGCAGATAGTCCAAAAGATGCACAACAAGCAGTTGAATTTGGAGCTGAAGGTGTAGGTCTTTGTAGAACAGAGCATATGTTCTTTGCAGAAGATAGAATTATGGCTGTAAGACAAATGATTACATCTAAAGATCTAGAACAAAGAAAAGTAGCATTAGATAAGATATTACCAATGCAAAGAGCAGATTTTATTGGTATATATGAAGCATTAGAAGGAAAACCTGTTACTATAAGATTATTGGATCCACCTTTACATGAATTCTTACCAACAGCAGAAGCAGATATTAAAGAATTAGCAAAAGAGATGGGAATAACTTTTGATGAATTAAAATCTACAGTTTCAGAGTTACATGAATTCAATCCTATGATGGGTCATAGAGGATGCCGTTTAGCTGTATCTTATCCAGAAATTGCAGAGATGCAAGCAAGAGCAATCATAGAAGCGGCTATAGAAGTTAAAAAGAATAAAGATTATGATATAGTTCCAGAAATAATGATTCCATTAGTTGGAGAAATTAAGGAATTAAAATATGTTAAAGATGTTATAGTAAATACTGTAAAAGAAGTCATGGAAGAAAAAGGAGTAACTTTAGAATATAAAGTTGGTACTATGATTGAAATTCCAAGAGCAGCTTTAACAGCTGATGAAATAGCTAAAGAAGCTGAATTCTTTTCTTTTGGTACAAATGATTTGACTCAAATGACATTTGGATTCTCAAGAGATGATGCAGCTAAGTTCTTAGGAGCATACTATGATAAGAAAATATATGAACAAGATCCATTTGGTAAATTAGATCAAACAGGAGTTGGGTCATTAATCAAGATAGCTGTAGAAAAAGGAAAATCTACAAGACCAGACATCCATCTTGGTATTTGTGGAGAACATGGTGGAGATCCATCATCAATTGAATTCTGTCACAACATAGGACTTGACTATGTATCATGTTCACCATTTAGAGTGCCACTTGCAAGACTTGCAGCAGCACAAGCTCAAGTAAAAAATAAAAGATAAATCTAAAAAACAAAGTAAATAGTATAGGAGTAGTCCATTAACTTGATAAAATGAGAGTTTCAGGCTGTTAATACTATAAAAAAATATAGGGTATTGGAACTTAGAATTAAGTTCCAATACCCTTATTTTTATATAAGAATTACATGATAAGCAATATTATTTTTTTATAAAAAGTAGAATAAAATGAAGATAGGATGTGGAAAATAAAAGCACATTCAACTATATTCTGTTTTAGATATATTTGCATCTAGATAATTTTATATTTTTGGATATAAACAAGGAGGATTTATGGAAGATACAGAAAAATTTATTGAAGTATATGGCGATTTTAAGATGCGAAAACTAACAGAAGATGATTTAGAGCAATTTAATGGTCTTTTGCGTTATGCTTTTCAAATAACAATGGAAGACCTTCTGCATACCGGTTGGACAGAAGATAAAATTATGCATGCGAAAATGCCTATTCTTCAAAATGCATATGTCCTTGGGTGGTTTTACCACGACAAACTAGCTTCAATGATTGTAGTATACTCTATGCAAGTAAATATTCATGATAACATTTGTAATATGGGTGGAATTACAGGAGTTGCTACCTATCCTGAGTATACAGGCAAAGGATTAATTAATTCACTGATTAAACAAGTTATTATGCATATGCATGAAGAAGGACAATCTATTTCTTTTTTATATCCTTATTCAATTCCTCTTTATAGAAAGCATGGTTGGGAAATCATTTCTGATAAAATCACTTTTACAATAAAAGATTCTCAGCTTCCTAAAATAAGGCCGGTAACAGGAATGATAGAACGTGTAGATTTGAACTGTGAAGATCTTTTAAATGTACATGATTATTTTTCTATGCAACATCATGGAGCAATGATTCGTGATGAACTGGCTTGGGACGAATATTGGCGTTGGGATAGTGATGATATTACTGCTGCTATTTATTATAATAAAAATCATAAGCCTCTTGGCTATCTGATCTACTATATTAGGAATGATATATTTTATATTAAGGAAATGGTTTACTTAAATAGTGAATCACGCTATGGAATTTGGAATTATATTAGTGCACATTATTCCATGGTAAATGTAGTAAAAGGCAATAATTACTCTGGAGAACCAATGGCTTTTCTGTTTGAAGATAGTGAAATAGTTGAAAACATTGAACCATATTTCATGGCAAGGATTATAAACATACAAGAATTTATCTCTAAATATCCATTTTTATCCATATCGCAAAAACTAAAACTTAATTTTAAAATAAATGATTCTATCGCTCAATGGAATAATGGAGTTTTCAACGTTTACTGGGATGGTGAAGAAACAATCTGTAAAAAAACCGATGATATTCATTCTGCTAATTTGATAGAAATGGATATTCAGACATTAACAACTATGCTCATGGGATATAAGCGTCCTACATTTTTATATGAGTGTGGAAGAATGCAGACAGAATATTATATGCTACGAATTTTAGAACAGTTGATACCAGTAGAAAAACCTTACTTTTCAGATTATTTCTAATTTAACAGAATAGTTGGATATGAAAAATATTTATTAATGGTTACAAGAAGAAATACTATATTATTTACTTATATTTTTAAATATATCTAAAATTAGAAATAAAGGGCTTGCTTTTGTGAAGTGTTAAATCCTCAGCAACTGCAACAAAGGCATGCCCTTTATTTCGGTATTTTATGAATACAACTCTAGTTTTAGAGTAAAACTACGTTGAAGTTTTTTTGTACTTTATCTATTATGCTTAATGCAAAATCATATTGAAGGTCTGCTTTTGCGGTTGCATTTGAAAGTAAAGTTAAAAAAGCAGATTTATTGCACTTGTTAATATTTTTATAATAATCTCTTGATATTTTCCAATATTTTTGTGGAAAACAAATATATGAAATCAAATATTTTAAATCTGATTCTGTTAAAGGCGAATATTCATTATAAGTTTTTAATACAGATAAGGCTAAGTCAATATTCCATTTGGTGTTTTCGCGTTTAAGTAATCTACGCATAAAATATGCCAAGTCTTTTGCACAATAATCTATCTTGCATTTATCAAAGTCTATTATCCAAGGGTCTAAATCAGATGGAAAAATTAAATTTTTATTTACATAATCACCATGGCATAGGGATTTACTCAAAGTATCATTATCAATTTTATTTGCCATATTTAAAGAAATTTTAGCAAGATGTAAATTTATATCAAAGGTTGAAATAAATTGTCTTGAAAATGTATCTTTATACTTAAAGGCTTCATTTGATGTTTGAAGTAAATCTTGAAAGTGTTTTAAGATTGATATGTAATAATCATCAAATCCTTCTTTTAATGAACTACCTAAAATAGGCTGAAAGTCGCGAGAGATTGAGTGAACTGTAGAAAGCTTTTTTACGGAAAGAATAACATGATCAATATTATCAAAATTACATTTCTCACCTTCAATCCAAGGTGTTAGTATAAAAAGCATACCTTGATAAGATACAAATCTATTATTATCAATAGTAGGTAAAAGCTTTGGTACTCTGATATTATTTCTATATAGCCATTCAATTGCTGAATATACATATAGTAAATCTTTTGTATTATAATAAACTTTTTTCAAACAATAACTTTTTTCTTGAAAATCTATTCTATATACTGCTCTTTGCTTATCTGTATCTTTAAATTTAATAATTGAAATCTGTGAGTTTTGTAAATTATAGTAAGTCAAAACATTTTGCTTTATAATTTCAGGGGAAAGATTACATTCTTGTAAAGATAAAACTTCATTGCTCATAAATACACTCCTTAATAAGGTGATTATTGTTTAAATAGAGATTTAATACTCTAGATGAAAATCTTTATTATTAAATAATATTAAAGTTATTTTAGTAATATACTTAAAGAATTTTATAAAAATATAAAAAATTATATGTAAACGATAGTATTTTTTTATTATTTGCAAATAATAAATATGGCCGATAAATAGAGGAATATAATGATAAATATAGAATACATAAAAAGAGGTGATAATATATGAATGTGAGGGAAAAAATTCAGAGTTTTGAAAGCTTGACATTAATTAAAGAAGCGGCTTTTTCAAAAAAATCTTTAGGAAGAAAGATTAAAGAAGAAGACGACGATATTAGAACTTGTTATATGCTTGATAGAGATAGAATTATTCAAAGCAAATCATTTAGACGCCTTAAACATAAAACACAAGTATATATAAAAACTTTTGGAGATCACTATAGAACTAGATTAACTCATACATTAGAAGTGTCACAAGTCGCAAGAACTATTGGTGTTGGAATTGGATTAAATGAAAATTTAATTGAAGCAATAGCATTAGGCCATGATTTAGGTCATGTTGCTTTTGCACATAATGGGGAAGAAGTATTAAATGAGTATTTAAAAGGCGGATTTCGCCATAATGAACAGAGCGTAAGAGTAGTTACCAAACTTGAAAATGATGGGCAGGGGCTTAATCTAACACAAGAGGTAATTAATGGGATATTGAATCATAGTGGACTTGGAACAACAAAAGATATTATTACTTTAGAAGGAATTGTAGTTAAATTTAGTGATAAAATGGCATACTTAAACCATGATATAGATGACTCTATAAGAGCAGGTTTGCTAAGTGAAGAACAATTACCTAAAAACATTGTTGAAGTTTTAGGAGATAATACTACTCAAAGACTGGATACTTTAATTAAAGATTTTGTAAAAACTTCAAATGATAATATTAATAATGGAATAAAAGAAGTTGGATTAAGTAAAGAAATTAATGCAGCAATGATAGAACTTAGACAATTTATGTTTAAAAATATATATTTAGGAGATACATTAAAGGTTGAGAGAAATAAAGCAAAATTTATATTGCAACAATTAATTGAATATTTTGAAGAAAATTCAGAACAAATGCCCCCAATTTATTTAACAATAGCTAAAATTGAAAGTCTACAAAGAGCAGTAGCAGATTATATTGCTGGCATGAGCGATGATTATTGTTTATTATTGTTTAATAAAATATTTGTTCCTAAAGTGGTAATAGATTAATATGTTTGAATTAATAATTCATATTATGTCTAGAAGTTCTTAAATAAAGAGGGTCTGAAAATCGTAAATAGGGTTTTAAAATAAAAAAGGGAATTTTAAAATAAAAAAGAGGATTTTAAAATAAAGAAAAGAATTATTAAATAATAGTGCTATTCAACTAGATATTATTTCAAAATGAGTTGAAGATTCAATTAAAATAAAAATTATTATAATAATTAGAAGGGAAAACTCGTCATTGTGTCGAATAATATATAATTGTTGAAAAAAAGCAGTAGGGAGGAGATGTCTCCTTGCAGATACCAGAAGAAGTAATAGAAAAAATAAAAGAACAAAATGACATTGTTGATATTATTTCAGAAGATGTAAGGCTAAAGAAATCCGGAAAAAATTATATGGGGTTATGTCCATTTCATAATGATAAATCCCCATCATTTAGTGTTTCTAGTGAAAAGCAAATATATAAATGCTTTTCGTGTGGCGAAGCAGGAAATGTACTTACATTTATTATGAAATATAAAAAACTTACTTTTCTAGAGGCTTCAAAATATTTAGCAGATAAAGCAAATATTATTCTACAAATAGAAGGGCAGGAAAATGATAAGGTTTCTAGAAAAAAAGAGAGTTTATACAACATAAATGTAGAGGCTGCTAGATATTATTTTGCAAATTTACAAAATAATAAAATGGCAAAAGAGTATTTCCTAAAAAGAGGAATAAAAGAAGAAACTATAAAACGATTTGGCTTAGGTTATTCGCATGACAACTGGCATGGAGTAATAAATGGTTTAAGAGCAAAGGGATATAAAGATGATTTATTAATTGAAGCTGGATTAATTTCTAAAAATGAAAAAACTGGGAATACATATGACAGATTTAGAAATAGAGTAATGTTTCCTGTGTTTGATGTAAAAGGGAAAGTTATTGGATTTGGAGGTAGGGTTTTAGATGATTCAAAACCAAAATATTTAAATTCACCAGAGACAATGATTTTTCAAAAAGGAACTAATCTTTATGGATTAAATTTTGCAATTAAGAATAAGCTACAAGAGGATTACGTTATTATAGTAGAAGGGTACATGGATTTAATAGCACTTCATCAATATGGTATAACGAATACTGTAGCATCACTTGGAACTGCACTTACTGTAAATCAAGCAAGACTTCTTAAGAGGTATGTAAATAAAGTTATAATTTCTTATGACGCCGATTTGGCAGGACAGACTGCTACACTAAGAGGACTTGAAATTTTAAGGAATGCCGGATTCAATGTAAAAGTATTAACAGTGCCAGAAGGCAAAGATCCAGATGAATTCGTGAGAAACAATGGAAGAGATGCATTTTTAAGGTTAGCAAAAGAATCACTACCTCTAATTGAATATAGAATTAAAAGAGCAGCCCAAGGCATAGATTTAAAAAATGGAAATGAATTAATAACATATGGAGAGAAATTTGCGGAAATTTTGGCAGAGTTAAATCCTATAGAAAAAGATGTATATATAAAGAAAATTTCAGAAGAAACATCAATTAAAGAGCAAGCATTATATGACTTACTATCACAAGTAATAGCAAAAAAACAAAAAGAGGAAAATTTTATAAATAAAAAAGAAGATTTTGGAACAAAATTATATGTAGAGCCAGGATACTTAAAAGCGGAGAGAGCATTAATTAAATTGATGTTTAAAGATGAATTTTATCATAAGCTTAAAAGTGTTATAAAACAAGGAGATTTTGTAATAGAATCACACAATAAAATTTATTCATTAATATTACAGGGAAAAAATGTGGATACTATTAATATAATATCTTATGTAGAAAGCAGATGTGATGATATAGAAAGTTCTAAAGAATTGACTAAAATAAAAGAACATGAAATTTTAGCATTCGCAGATAACGATAGGTTAATAAAGGATTATCTAAACGAAGTCAAAAGCTTTAAATTGAAATTACAAATTGAAGATTTAAAGAAAAAGCAAAATAGATTTGAAAAGAATGGGGAAATTGAAGAATCTATAAGAATTGCTATGGAGCTTACTAAATTATCAAAAGCACTTAAAAAGGGAGAGAGAGGTTAAAGGTTATGACGGAAGGAGGCAATAATAATATGGAGAAAAAAACCAGTGTAAAAGCAGCAAAGCCAAAAGATGATAAAAAAGATAAGAACAGCAAGATGGTGGCCGTAAAGGAATTAATTGATAAAGGTAAAAAAAATGGTTCTTTAACATATAAAGAAATCATGGAGACAATGGATCACATTGACTTTAGTCCAGAACAAATAGAAAAGATATATGAAGTGTTGGAACTGGCAAATGTTGAAATTATAGGTGATGTGAACGATACTGAAACTGCACACGAAGAAATTGATTTATCAGTACCAGAAGGTATAGCAATAGATGATCCAGTTAGAATGTATTTAAAAGAAATTGGAAAAGTGCCTTTATTGTCGTCAGAACAAGAAATAACATATGCTAGAGAAATAGAAGAAGGAAATCTAAAATCTAGAAAAAAATTAGCAGAAGCAAATTTAAGATTGGTTGTAAGTATAGCCAAAAGATATGTTGGAAGAGGTATGCTTTTCTTAGATTTAATTCAAGAAGGAAACTTAGGGCTTATAAAAGCAGTTGAAAAATTTGATTATAGAAAAGGTTATAAATTTTCAACTTATGCTACATGGTGGATTAGGCAAGCAATAACAAGGGCTATTGCGGATCAAGCTAGAACAATTAGAATACCTGTTCATATGGTAGAAACTATAAATAAGCTTATAAGGGTACAAAGACAATTATTGCAAGAATTAGGTAGAGATCCATTCCCAGAAGAGATTTCAAAGGTTATGGAACTTCCGGTAGAAAAGGTACGTGAGATTCAAAAAATAGCGCAAGAACCGGTTTCATTAGAAACGCCAATAGGTGAAGAAGAAGATTCTCATTTAGGAGACTTTATTCCAGATGATGAAGCGCCAGCACCAGCTGAGGCTGCTGCATTTACAATGCTTAAGGAACAATTAATTAATGTATTAGATACGTTAACTCCTAGAGAAGAAAAAGTATTAAGACTAAGATTTGGACTTGATGATGGAAGAGCTAGGACTCTTGAAGAAGTAGGTAAAGAATTTAATGTTACAAGAGAAAGAATTAGACAAATTGAAGCTAAAGCTTTAAGAAAGTTAAGACATCCATCAAGAAGTAAAAAATTAAAAGATTATTTAGATTAATAACCAAGCACCTATAATATTTAGGTGCTTTCTTTTAAGTATAGATACCCACAGTGAAATCATACTTATGGGTATAACCCGCCGAAATGAAGGGCATGCAATTGTTCAGGTTACGTGAGGATTTAGCTGTGAATTTCTAATAGCAGAAGGTGTACCAAAAATACTAGCCTCAAAAGCAAGCTCTGAACAAGCATTTTTGAACAACTTCTACTAAAGAAATATCTACAACTAAATCATCAATGTAACACTTACACAAAAGCATGACCTCATTTCTAGTTAGATATATATTAATATATAAGTGGGTATCTATATAGGGTTTATAACTAAAAATAATGACTATATATTAATTATGATAGGTTAATTATTTTAAAAAAGGATAATTTAAAAATACACAGTTATAATTGAGGGAACAAATTTTATGAACTTTCATTTTTAATTGTGTATTAGAAAGAGGTAAGTGGTGGAACTAAGTAAAAGATTAAATTGGATTATAGAAAAACTTGATAAAGTTGAAATTATTATGGATGTTGGAACAGATCATGGTTATATACCTATTTATTTGGTTAAAAATAATATAGCTAAAAAGGTTATTGCATCAGACATAAATAAAGAACCTTTGAAAAAAGCAAAAATAAATGCATCGTTAGATGGAGTGTTAGATAAAATAGATTTGAGATTAGGCGGAGGATTATTTCCTTTAAATAATAAAGAAGCTAATGCTGTAATAATTGCTGGAATGGGTGGTAACCTAATTAGAGATATACTAGAAAATGATTTAAATAAAGTCAAGAATTTAGATTATTTAATACTTCAACCTGCTCAAAATCCTGAAGTTTTAAGAAAGTATTTATATAATAATAACTATGAAATTTTAGAAGAAGATATATGTTTAGATGAAAATAAGTATTATGAGATATTTAAAGTAAAATATAAAATTGGAGATTATATATTATTAGAAGACATATTCTATGAAATAAGTCCAACTATGTTAAGTAAGAAATTGCCTTTATTTAAATCATATATAGAAAACAAAATTGAAAAGAATAAAAAAGTTATGGAATTCATTAAAGATAATACTGAACATGCAATAGAACGTAAAAACGAATTAAAAGAAAAAAATCAGAAATTAGAGAAATTATTAAAAAATTTTTAGGTGGTGAAAGGTTGAAATTAAGGGTATGCACCACATTAAGAATAAAATGGCATAGCAAACAAGTCATCCGAAGGTGACTTTTAAAAAAATATAAAGTGGCAATAATAGTAAATGTTAAGGTGCTGACTTGATTCTATAACCGTGATTTTGTGCTATTAATATAGTTTGCTCAATTGTTATTTC
>JAKBFR010000038.1 GCA_021837545.1 Bacillota bacterium
AGTTGTTCCAAATATGCTTGTTCAAAGCTTGCCTTTGAAGCTAGCATTTTGGGCACAACTTGTAATCTTAGAAGCACCCAGCAAAATCTTCAGTAACCGTAACAAACGCATACCATCCCTTTTGGTTTATTAGTACTAAACTTAATTTTTTTACGTTACTGCAAGTATTTTTATGTTTCGCCATACCCGTGGATTGTGATTTTATTTAGGCTAGTAATTTTTCGGCTTGTTCTTTTAGCAAATTAATTTTGCTTTCTGCATCTACAACTGAAAAACTATATATATCTACGAAATTATAGAAATAATTAGCAAAAGATATTCTTTTATTTCGTTTTACATCTAATTCTTTCCCTATCTCTTCCAATAAATCAACTTCTTTTTCATTGTATTCCCCATCAATAAGCGCAAGACCTATTAATTCAAAATAAATAATATTTTTGCTTCTTTCAGAAGAACTTTTTAAAGTTTCATATACAGAATTTAAATTTATCTCTGTTATTTCACTTTCTTTTATATTTAATTCATCTAAATAATCATTATAAAGATTCTTTTCTTCTTTTGCGAAAATATTATCTGAATTTGCAAGACCTTTGACCAATTGCATAAAAGAAATTCCTTCATTTTTACTTAATTCATTTAAAAACATATAAACCCCTCCTAAATTTCTATTCAATAAAAATTATTTGTATAATACTAATTATTATTATACAAATAATCCCTTAAATTTAATATATTTTTATTTCACTCATTTATAATTTTTTTATTATACTTAATCAGAATTTTGATTAGTTCATCTAAATTATATGCATGAAATATCCCCATTATATTTTTATAATATATATATTAATCTACTTTTAAGATTGCCATAAATGCTTCTTGTGGAACTTCAACAGATCCGACTTGTCTCATTCTCTTCTTTCCTTCTTTTTGCTTTTCAAGTAATTTCTTCTTTCTTGAAATATCTCCACCATAACATTTAGCTAATACGTCTTTTCTCATAGCTTTTACAGTTTCTCTTGCTATAATCTTACCTCCAATTGCTGCTTGAATTGGAACTTCAAACATTTGTCTTGGAATTGCTTCTTTTAATTTTTCAACTATTCCTCTTCCTTTATGATATGCTCTTTCCTCTGGAACTATCATTGATAGTGCATCAACTATATCTCCATTTAATAATATATCTAATTTAACTAGCTTAGTTCTAATATATCCTTTTAATTCATAATCTAAAGATGCATATCCTTTAGTTCTAGATTTTAAAGTGTCAAAGAAATCATATATTATTTCATTTAGCGGAATATCATATTTTACAACTGCTCTAGTTTCTTCTATATATTCCATATCAATATATACACCTCTTCTGTCTTGACACAATTCCATAACTGATCCAACATAATCTTTTGGAGTTATTATAGATGCCTTAACTACTGGTTCTTCCATATAATCCACTTCAGTTAAAGGTGGTAGATTAGTTGGATTTGTTATTTCTAATATTTCACCATCTGTTTTAATTACTTTATATATAACTGATGGTGCAGTTGTAATTATATCTAAATTAAACTCTCTTTCAACTCTTTCTTGAATTATTTCCATGTGCAATAATCCTAAGAATCCACATCTAAATCCAAATCCTAAGGCCATTGATGTTTCTGGTTCAAAATTTAATGCTGCATCATTTATTTGCAATTTTTCTAAAGCTTCTCTTAATTCATCATACTTTGCTCCATCCACTGGAAATATTCCTGAATAAACCATTGGTATAGCAGGTTTATAACCTACAAGTGCCTTTTCTGTTGGTCTGTTAGCTTCTGTTATAGTATCTCCAACTCTAGCATCCCTAACATTTTTAATTGATGCGGTCACATAACCAACATCTCCTGCGCTTAATTCATCAATTGGAAGTACTCCTGGAGTAAATACACCGACTTCAGTAACCTCATAAAATTTATTAGTTGCCATAAGCTTAATTTTGCTTCCAATCTTTATTTTTCCATCCATTACTCTCACTATACACACAACGCCCTTATAGCTATCATAATATGAATCAAAAATTAATGCCTTTAAAGGTGCTTCTTCGTCTCCATCTGGTGATGGTATGTTCTTAACAACATATTCTAACACATCACCTATATTAAGCCCTGTTTTTGCAGATATCATAGGTGCTTCTGATGCATCTATTCCTATTACATCCTCAATCTCTTTTTTAATTTCTTCTGGTCTTGCAGATGGCAAATCAATCTTATTTATTACTGGTGCAATTTCCAAATTATTATCTAATGCTAAATAACAATTAGCCAAAGTTTGCGCTTGAACACCTTGTGTTGCATCAACAACCAATATAGCACCTTCACAGGCTGCTAAACTTCTTGACACTTCATAATTAAAATCCACATGTCCTGGAGTATCAATTAAATTAAAAATATATTCTTCACCATTGTCTCTTTTATATATAAGTCTCGCTGCTTGAGACTTTATTGTAATCCCTCTTTCTTTTTCTATATCCATATTATCTAGAACTTGTTCTTCCATTTCCCTTTTAGTTAAGGTCCCTGTAGTTTCAAGTAATCTATCAGCAAGGGTTGACTTACCATGATCAATATGTGCTACTATTGAAAAATTTCTGATATGTTCTTGTCTTTCACTTTTCATACGCATAACTGCCTTCTAAACTTAAGACAGTTCCTTCACCCCCGTTATAATTAAATCAGCTAAATTATAACATACATCCATTTAAAAAGGCTACAAGAAAATCTCTTCATAGACTTTTCAATTCACAATTCATGCCCTTTAAGGTACCCTGTGGGCAATCATCAATAAAAACTCCAAGGAAAAAGTTCAAATGACGAAATATTAAAGGAAACACGACTCGCAGTCATGCGCTGTGGAAGTTCAAAAAGCCAAATATGTAATGTCCACAATGGGAAAGTTCGAGAACCAAATATAAAAATTAGACTCTCACGTTTGGACTTTCACTTCGAATTTCTTTCGTTTTTCACTTTTAATTCGTAATTTCTTTATGTTATAAGTTATTAGTAGTTTTTTAAGTTCCTGATTGTGCTTCCCATTCTTTTCGCAGTGTGTGCTTTTTTTTATTTGTGAAAAGTTCTTGGTTGCGCTTCGCGCTTTTTTTATTTGTGAAAAGTTCTTGGTTGCGCTTCGCGCTTTTTTTATTTGTGTATATTTTTTAATATTTCTTCTATTTTATTTATAAAAACGGATTCATTTTTTATTTTAAAATTATTATCTCCTAATCTTACTAATATGTCTTTCTCTGATTCTTTATAAATTTTCAGAAATGAATTATCCTTTATAAAATTCGAAAAATCTTCTCCAAATTTTTCACTTACAAGTTCATAATTTTCATTTGTATTTCCAAGAGGTGATAATGCTTTAGTATTAATTACATCTACTTTAATAATTCCAAGTAAAACAAAAAATAAAATCAAAAATGCTGGTAATACTTTTTTAAATATGTAACCCTTAAAAATATTCTTCATATTAAAAACACCCTTTTCAAATAAGTTAATTCATGTTTAAACTATCTCTAATATTTTCTTTAACTTTTTATTTAGATTCTTTCCATATTTAGAAAGTATTATTCATTACTTTACTAATATTATGTTATTGTTGTATCTACCCAAATAATTTTTTAATCTAATACTATGTTAACCTGAATTTTATAATAGCTGAATAAATTTTTAGGATTTTTATATATGTAAAAGTTCTTGATTGTGCGGTCGCACTTTTTTCATATGTGCGTATTTTTTATATGTGTATATCTTCACCATATGAGAGTATGTACTTTCTACTTAATAAAGTTATAGCATTCTATAATGATCAAAATCTTAAATATACAAAAAGAATTCATTGAAATTATCACATATCGTTGAATGAATATATTAATTTTTATTATGTAACTCTATCATATATACCAAAGTTCCAAGTTACTCCTATAATTTTCATATATATATCTTAAACTAGAAATAAGGGGGCATGCTTTTGTGGAGTGTTGCATCAGAGGATTTAACTGTAGATATTTCTTCAGTAGAAGTTGTTCCACTTTGAAGTGAGAGTCCAAATCTTGTATTTGGATTCTCGAACTTCCTCAGCGAACGCATGTGAGTCGAGTTTCCTTGCCTCAGGAGCATGCATAAATGGGTGCAACTTCTACTGATAGAAATCCACAGTGTATTTTCTTAGTAACCGAAACAACAGAGTACCATTTCTTTCGACGGATTATACCCAAAGTGCAATTTCCACCTTCTGTATCTATTTATTTAAAATTTCTGCAATTACTCTAGCCATACATTCTGCTGTAACTTTTGATTCTTCCGGAGTGTTAGTATTTGAACCTATTTCAAAAAGCAAACATCCATCACTTTTACTTTGATTAAATGCATTTTTACCTCTATTATACGTGAATATTTTTGTGGGTAAAGTTGGAAATAACTCAGATGTTTTGTTAAATACCTTTTCTGTAAGTTCTTTATTCTTATCATATCTTGTACTATTTTTAGCATTTACAAACATTATTTTCGATGCACTCATTCCATAAACTTCAGTTGTCGTTATAGCTTTATTTTCTATTGAATCTCTATGCAAATCTATAATCATTTTAAAATCTCCATATTGTTTTAAATATTTATCAACAGTTTCTCCAGATCTTGTATAACTATCATTATAAGAAATACAGTGATCAGTTTTATCATGTATTACTGAAATTCCATAATTCTCTTCGAGTTCATTAGCAAGAACATCTCCAACTCCAACTACATTTGTATTTTCATCTGAACTTTCTGGTTCTGTTGCATTATAATTTTCAGTAGTATGACTATGATAAATTAATATTTCTGGCTTTGACTTATTTATTTCCTTTTTTAAACTTGCATCATAAATTTGTGTATTTTTACTATCATTATTTGCAGGTAACTTAGAAATACTCTCTTCACTGACTTGGAATGGATTAAAGGTAAAAGTTGACTTAGTATTATTATCATCTATATTATAAAAAAAACTAACTTCATTTTGTATTATTCCTCTATAACTAAAATTATTTAAACCTAATACTTCAAAGCAAACCGTCTTTAGTGAAAGCTTATTTTCAGCATAATTCCCCTCATCGTAAGTTTGAGATTCTATTATTGGCATTCCTAAATTTAATAATTCAACATAAGCAAAGGCTCCTCTTTCTCTATTATCTTTTAAAAAACTACCAAGTCTTATAAATAAGATACTTAAAATCAAAATAAGCACTACTATACCTATATTTATATTAGGTTTTACTTTAATTTTTTTTCGAATGTTATTTGTTCTTTCTCTTCTGATCATATATATCACCTTATTCCCCCTTGTACTATTTTATATTATGTCTATAACTGTTCTAGCCACTCCCACTCTTTAGATAGAAGTTAATACCGCACAGTCATATACGAGGTGCCCCTTATCGGTACTATATGTCCACTATTAGGATGATTTAACTAAAATCAGATTCAAGTGGAATACAAAATTCCACCTGAAAAGTTTTACTTTATAATTATATTAATAAATTTACATAATTATTCTTCCAATCAAAATCACCCCATAAATTTATTGATTTCTTCCATATTCATATTAGGTTGCACAGCCATATTTATTCCATTAGCTATTATTTTTGATAAGGAATTTATGACTAAATCAATATCTTTTGGTGTAACTATCATATCTGTATTGTTTTTCGTTGATATTACTTCCTTAATAAGATTCTCTTTTTCATTTTTATCAAGAGATTTTAACATTTTATAAAAATCAGTTCCACTTGATGATTGGCTTATTAGTGAGTCTACAACTAAATCTATAGTATCATTGGTAATTGTAATTGCATCTACAACTGTTGGTACTCCTATAGCAATAACCTTTACGCCTAAAGTTTCTTCATTTATTTGTTTTCTATTATTTCCAACTCCGGCACCTGGTGATATTCCTGTATCGCCAATTTGAATTGTTGTATTTACTCTTTGAACCCTTCTTGCGGCTAGTGCATCTATACATATTACTAGATCTGGTTTGATTTTTTCCACAACTCCCTTAATTATTTCCACTGTTTCAATACCTGTAACTCCTAATACTCCTGGAGCTATTGAACAAACAGGTCTAACAGAGTCATCAATTGCTTCAGGCATTACTGTTTGCAAATGTCTTGTTACCATTATTTTTTCTGTTACTTTTGGGCCTAAAGCGTCTGGAGTTACTTGCCAATTTCCAAGTCCCACAATTAATGCAGTTTTTTTAGTATCAATTTTTATTAATCTTCCTAAAATTTCTGATACCACCTCAGAAACTCTATCCATAGTTTCTCCATCATAAGCAGTAAAATCAGGAATATCTATAGTTACATAATTCCCTTTTGGTTTTCCAATTTTTTTGGCTCCTTCTTCATTTTTCACTTTCACTGTAGTTACTTTAATATTTTTTTCACTTTCTTCAATAACTTCAATTCCATCTATATCTCCTTCTGCCTTATGATTTTCTTTATATATTTCCCTTGCTTCAAGTACTAGATCTGTTCTAACATTTATCATATAAACACCTCATTATATATTTAGTCAGTTTTATTTTTCCTTTTTCTTTGAATTTAATACTTGAATTACATAACTTGTGATGCTATAATAAGGTTTGTTGAATATGAACTCGTACGCAGATTTCCCCAAAAGCTGCAGAGACCCTATAAAAATTTAAGGGGGTGAATTAAGAATGGCAAATATAAAATCAGCTAAAAAGAGAATTAAAGTTACTCAAACTAAGACTTTAAATAACAGAATGGTTAAGTCTGCTTTAAAGACTGCTATAAAGAAATTTGAAGTTGCTGTAGAAGCTAAGAATAGTGAAGACGCTAAAACTTTATATACATCAGTTGTTAAGTCATTAGACATGGCTGCTTCTAAGGGAGTTGTTCATAAGAACATGGCTGCTAGAAAGAAATCAAGATTAGCTACAAAGTTAAGCGCTATGGCATAATCTTAAAAACCCATCTATCACTAGATGGGTTATTTTTTTGCGCAAATTACGAGAAGTGCGTTGCACTTTCTTTAGTTTATTTTTTAACTGTAAGAGTATTTATAAGGAGAAATTCCATCTCCATATTTTTGTCTAGTCCTGTGGATTTTAATTTTGTTTCTGTTTTTACACAAAGTTTAATTAATTCCATTAATTGCTTTTGTGTAAATCTATTTGTTTGCGTTATTAATTTTTCGCATACAAACTGTGGTAATCTATATTCTGATATAATATCCTCTAATCTTTTTCCATTAGTAATTTTAACTTTTATTTCATATAATCTTAAAAAGTGTTTTTCAATTGCACTTATTATAAGCATATGTTGATCTGATTTATATAAAATTTCTTTCATTATGTCTATGGCCTTATCAATCTTCCTTGCAGCTATTAATTCTACTAAATCAAAAATATCATCTTCATGAGAATTTAAAATAAGTAGATTAATATCATCTTTCTTTATATCTCTACCTTCACAATATGATATAAGCTTATCAGCTTCTCTTTTTATAATGTCAAAATTACTTTGTACCTTCTCACAAAAATACATTAATTCAACTTTTCCAATTTGCTTTCCTTTTTCTTTAAATATCTCCGAAACCTTTTTTAAATATTTATCTTTCTTTAACTTATCACAATATACTATGGGTAAAAACTTACTTATAACCGTTAATTTTTTATTTTTGTTAGGTCTATCTCTCTTATCATTTAATAAGTAATACATTATCAAAATAGTATCAGGCGGTAAGTTCTCCACATATTTCTTAATATCATTATATATTTTTGTACCTGTCGAATCACTTTTATCCTGCAAAAAACTTGCTCTATAAATAATAACAACTTTTTTTTCACTCATAAAAGGCATTGTTTCACAGGCATTCATAATATCATCAAAACTCGTATTCATACCATCTATTCTTATTAAATTAAGTTCTTTAAACTCTTCAGATACTTCTCTTTTAATAATTAGGCTTATCCCATCCTTAATAAGCTCTTCATCTAATCCACAAAATATATATCCATTCTTCACATTACCTTTTTCAATTTCTTGTTCATAAACTTCATAATTAATCAATTTAATTTTCCTCTCATATAAAAAATAACTTTATATAAATACCCAAAATCGAAATTTTACATTTCATTCTGCCAAATTTCTCTGTGAGCGCTTGCCTTTGAAGCTAGCATTTTTGGTACAACTTGTGACCTTAAAAACACTAATCAAAATCTTGAGTAACTGTAGCAAATGCGTGCCCTTATTTCGGTAGGATATATGCATAAATATGGGTATCTATGATCAAATCTCTATTACTTTACCATTTATTACAAATACTTTATTCGTAAGTCCATCTTTAAAATTTATTATATCATATTCACTTGACTCCTTACCACTTACCATTTTCAATAAATATTTTTCTTTTGAAGTCTCTAAAATATAATTCTTCCCTTGTAATTTAATATTACAAATACCATCTATATTTATTAATTTTCCCTGTCTATATGATTTTGTTGATAGTGTAGCTTCTGAAAGCCTTTTTAAGTCAATTTGATTTTTATTGGCAATAAGCACTCTTTGATTTCTATAACTAATCAAAATGGCTCCTTCTGTATAATATTTTATATTAAGAATTGGACTATATATTTGAATTACTATTACTAAAATAGATATAAGTGGAAGGTAAATAAATTTTTTATATCCTTTCCTAACGAAATAAAAACTTAACATTAAAAATAAATAGAAAAACACTACATACTCATTTCCATAAAACATAGGTAACGAAATTTTATCAATGGTATTTAACATCCAATCAAATATTTTTATTATATGTAAATTTAAATAACACCCAAAATCGAATAATTTCGGAAAAATATATGTAAGTGCTAATATATTTCCAGTAACAACTATAAGATCTACAAATGGAACTAAAAATAAATTACCAATAATGAAATTTGCAGAAAAATCTTTAAATATTAGAATTAAATATGGTATTGTAAAAATTTGTGCACTTAATGTTAAGCTTAATGGCTCTCTGAGCTTTGCATGCAATTTATATAGTATATTATTAAATTTCTTATTAAACATTATTATTCCAAGTGTAGCTAAATAAGATAAATGAAAAGATATACTAAAAATACTATAGGGTTGGTAAATTATTAAAATTATAGCAGAAAGACATAGTGCTGAAATTGAACTATTATTCCTTTTTAATATATGTCCCACTTCTACACATGAAAGCATTGCAAAAGCTCTTATACTCGAATAATTATACCCAGTAAATATGACGTAAATCATTGTAGCTAAAAGCCCAAACTTACCTCCTATAAAAATCCTTAAAAATCCATAAACTATAGCTACATGCAATCCTGAAACACTTATACTATGTATGACTCCAAAATTTTTCATATCCTCCTTATCTTCTTCATCTAAATAATCAGAATATCCAAAAGCAATTGATGCTATTAATCCCGCTTTTCTTCTGCCTAAGTTTTCTTCTAAATTAGTATATATTTTTCTTTTCAGATCATAAAGTTTAGTTATAAAATCGCCATTAACTTTAGTCATTGTTTTCGGTTCAATCTCCCCGACAACCCCATTAATTTTATCTTGTATATTTTGAACTTCTCCTGAAACTTTATATCTTTCTCCAACATATAAAGTTTTCTTATTAGTTTTTAATATAATATTTTTTCCTTGATAGTCTCCTATAATACTATAGTTATTCACTTTTACTATTCTTACTTCACCACTTATTTCATTTTCAATTCTATAATATGAAAAATTCATAAGGATTCCAATAGTAAAAAATATAATCATAATACATGTAAAACTAACTCCACAGTAATAAAATAAACAAATAAAAAAGAAGGCCACAATAAATATTGCAAGCCCCTTAAATCCTTGATTTATTCCATAATAAATACAACTAATAGCTAGTGTTAAAAAAATATATACTACTGGATTTGCTACTTCCTCTATTTTTTTAGAAAACATCAACTCACCTCATTAATGAGTTTTGCCACTTTCTAGCTAAAATTTCAAAAATAATTAAAAATATTATTGAAACTGCTAATTCAATTATAATTATATCTTTAGGTAATATATTATTAATTAAAATAACACCAACTATTGCTATAATAATTATTAAAAATGATACTATTCCCATAACTAATTCATTAGATAATCTCCTTATAGACACATTGCTATTAAACAATGTAAACAATAAAATTCCCATCGATAAAATAGTTAAGGGTATTAAAGTTGCTTCTTTACCATCAACCTTATAAATTGAAATCATGGTGATTACACTTAATATTGAAGCTCTAGTTATCATTTCATTGTTACTAATATCTCGTCCGCGTTTCAACAAAATTATTAAAGATATTGGAATAAATAAAAATCCATTTATCACTAAGATGTTCCACGAATCTAAGCTTTCAGTTTGTCCCATTATAAGGCAACCTAGCAAAACAAAAAGTTCTGAAAGAATAGTCATAAAGTACATTTTAAAACCTCTATCTATATTCTTACTAAATACTCTTGAAAAATCCCTTATTTTGAAAAATCCATCTAAATAATTTTCTTGAATATAAACATCGCATAATCTTTTTACCATTACAGATGCCTTTCCTTTACCTATTCCAACATTAGATAAATTAAGGGCTGGTAAATCACCTAAATTTTCTCCTGTAGTCGCAACCCTATGTCCATCTTTTATGAACAATGAAACTATTTTTGATTTAATTTCAGGATTTACTCTACAAAACACTCTAACTCTGCAAAGTAAATCTCTAAGCTCTTGGTGATTTAATGAATCTAATTCTATTCCTGCTACTACTTGATTATCATTTTTTATTATATTTGCTTTTTTTGCATTTGTTATAGCACTCAATTTGCTTTCTTCGGTAAATAATATAGGCACTATTGCTTTATCCTTGATACGTTCTATGCTGTTTTTAAGATTTTCTTCAAGAGGATTTTCTAATCCAATTATCCCTACGAAAACCAAATTACTTTCTATGTTCTCACCTTTAGATGGCTCATAACTAAAGTTTCTATAAGCGAAACCTTCTGTTATTAATCCCTCTATAGATAAATTCATATCTGTATCTTTTATTATAGCTTTATATTCATCTGTTAACTCTCTCTCAACACCTTCTATCATAATATATTTACATCTTTCTAAAACATCATCTACATTTCCTCTAGTATTTGCCCTATATCTTCTATCGAAATTACTTACAACAGTGAAAAATCTTTTATCTGAATCCATAGGTATTTCTAAAGTTCTTGAATTTTTACTATCTATAGAGGCCTTATAAATTTTCTTTTTAGCAGCATAACTTAAAAAAGCAAGTTCATCTAATTCGCCTTTCCCACTATCATTACTCGCGTTATAGATCGCATTATTACATATTAATGATATCTCCACTATTCTATCAAAAGTTATTTCTTTTGAATATGAATCACTTGTAGATATTACGCTATTATTGATAAATATCTTTTTTACAATCATTTCTTTTTTACTTATGGCGCCAACCTTATCTAAAAATAAAATATTAACGTCTTTAATTAAATTAAATACCGAGAAATTTATTATTTCAATATTTTGATTTAAAAAACTTTTAACTACACTATTAAAAATCAGCTTTGCAATTATAGCAATTGGAAAGCAACCTAATGCAAATAATGCTGTGCATATATATTTTTTTTGTATATCTTCTCCTGTATACACAAAATATGAACCTATAACTAAGATACTTACAAAATATATTAATAAATATTTTTCTAAAAGCTTTGATACCATTGTTCCAAAGTTATGTTTCCTATTACTTGCATAAGTAAGCATTGCAAGGACTCTTCCTAGTTGTGTAAAGTTTCCAGTAGCAATAACTATTCCTAAACCATCACCAGATTTTATTACAGAACCTTTAAATAATATGTTTTTCATATCTGAAAGTGAATAAATATTACCTATTATTTTACTTTCGAATTTTTCTTTATAAAAAGTTTCTCCTGTTATACTCTTTTCATCTACCTTTATATCCTTAGCACTTATTATTCTTAAATCTGCTGGAATAACCGAATCCCTATTAAACCTAACTATGTCTCCCATTACCAGCTCTTCAGACTTGATTTTTTTTTGCGTTCCATCTCTAATAACTACTATATCTTCAGAATTTAACCTTTCTAAAACTCCAATTTCTTTATCTCTTTTTGTAGTATGCATTATTAGTATTATTAAATTTGATATTAATATTAATGCTGCTATTCCACCAAATAAATAGAACCTAAATATAAATAATATTATTGTAATTATTATATATATAATTATACCTTTTTGTTTTAACGCATTAAATATATGCTTATAAAGCCCATTTCCACTTGGTAAATCAATTTTATTTGTACCATGTTTTAATCTTATTGCTTCACAATCATTTTCACTAACTCCAGCTTGAACATTACTATTTAATAGTTCAACTATCTGAGCCCATGAATTAATACAGTATTTTTCCAAAAGAACCCCACCATTCTAAATCACTTCATTATTAACCTTATTAAACCATTATACTATAATTTATCATTTTATATAGTTATATTTATTTACAGTATAATTATACTTGTTAATACATTGAAAGGCAAAATTTAAATATAGTCTTATTTTTATGTATTTTAGTTAAAGTACATAAAAAAAATATTGCATTATCCTTGTATATTTTGTCTGTTACTTTATTTCATGTGCCTCAGAATATGTATATTATTATTTTTTTGTTTTAGGGTTAAAAATAAGTGCCATTAAATATCCAAAGAATATTGATGCTGTAATTCCAGCTGCTGCTCCTTTAATACCTCCTGTAAATGCCCCTAATAATCCAATTTCTTTAACTTCTTTTATTGCAGCCTTAGCCAAAGCATTTCCAAAACTCGGCAATGGAACAGTTGCTCCAGCTCCACCAATGTCAACTAATTTATCATACCATCCAAAAGATCCTACTATTGCTCCAAGTACAACAAATACAACTAATATTCTTCCTGGTGTTAATTTTGTGACATCTATTAATATTTGACCTATAACACAAATAATGCCTCCAACTATAAATGCACTTACATAATCCATCTACTCTTCCTTCCCTTCTACAAATATTTCTTAATAAAAATAGTAATTATCAATTATCAATTATCAATTATCAATTATCAATTATCAATTATCAATTATCAATTATCAATTATGGGAATTTTAAATGGTAACCGATTAATTGCCAAATTTTTATGTATGCTCCATTTTATAATTTGATGTGTAAATAGTTCTAATTTATACCTATCTATTGTATATTGAAAAGCTAATTTCACCTTTTTATGATCTAATTCACAATCTACAATTCACAAATAAATTGTCTGAAACCATCCAAATTAATTGAAAATTGAACATTGATAATTTCTATTTCATCTCTATAGCAACTGCATGAGCTATTCCTGGAATTGTTTCACCTTGAAGTGAAGATGTTGTACTCATAAGTGCACCTGTCGAAACTAATAATAATTTCTTTATTTCTTTTTTCATAAGCTTCTTATATAAATATCCTGTAAATACAACTGCTGAGCATCCGCATCCACTGCCCCCAGCTTCAGTTTTTTGTTTTTCCTTATCAAATATAATCTCACCACAATCAATATGTTGTTTCCTAATATCATAACCAAATTCTTGTATTAATTTATCGGCAAGTTCTCTTCCTATTATCCCTAAATCTCCTGTTGCTATAATATCATAATCACTTGGTTTTCTTCCTGTATCTTTAAAATGATTCACTATTGTATCAACAGCTGCTGGTGCCATAGCAGCTCCCATGTTATTGGCATCCTTCTGTCCAAAATCTTTTACTTTCCCAGTCGTTACATAAGTTACTTCCGGATAATTTCCTTCATATCCAAGAATTAATGCGCCCGATCCTGTTACTGTCCATTGCGCTGTTTGGGCTCTTTGAGAGCCATAGTCAAGCGGAAATCTGAATTGCCTTTCTGCTGAGCTAAAATGAGAGGAAGTTGTTGCAATTACATACTTAGCAAAGCCACCATCCATTATAATTGCTGCTAAACTTAAAGATTCTGACATGGTAGAACACGCTCCATATAATCCAAAGAATGGAATACTAAATTCCCTTGCTGCAAAACTTGATGAAATTATTTGATTTAGTAAATCTCCAGAAAATAAGTAATCTATATCTGTTTCTTTAAGTTTTGCTTTCTTTAATGTTTCAGTTATAGCCGTAAACATCATTTCACTTTCTGCTTTTTCATAACTATCCTTTCCCAATGTATCATCATTTAAGACTTCATCAAAATATCCACTTAAAGGACCTTCGCCTTCCTTTGGTCCTACTATAGAATGTGCTGCTATTATTTTAGGTGGATTATCAAATTTCACTGTTTGCCTACCCATTTTTTTACTATGCATTTGCATAATTAACAACTCCCTCTACACTTTTTAATATAAAATCAATTTCTGCTTGTGAAATACCAATTACTAATTACCAATTGTCAATGTTCAATTGTTTCTTCTAAAACTAATCATTAATCATCTAATTGACAATCGAGCACTAATTCGTACTCCTTCACTATTTAGCATTTTTTAATATTTAAATTATGTTATTTCCCATTGAATCGTTAAAATAACATAATTACATAATAAACTATTCCTATAATTACAGATGATCCAATTCCATACACTAAAACGGGGCCTGCAATTGTAAACATTTTTGCTGCAACTCCAAATATAAATCCTTCTTTTTTAAATTCTATTGCAGGTGAAACTACAGCATTCGAAAATCCTGTTATAGGAACAACGGTACCTGCTCCACCAAACTGAGCTAGTTTACCATATATCCCTGTTCCTGTTAATAGTGCCCCTAAAAATATCATTACAATTGGAACAATACTCATAACTTGCTCTTTAGGAAATCCATAGTTAGTTGCTATATTATTAATAAATTGACCTATATCACAAATTAACCCTCCAACTAAAAAAGCCTTCAAACAATCTTGAAATATTTTAGATTTTGGTATAACTTCGTTTGCCATAACCTCATATTTTTGTTTAATTTCTGCTTCTTTTATTTCCCTATTGCTGCTCAAAGTAATTCACGCTCCTTTTTATCCGATAGCTAGCATCCGTAATACTCCCTGATATATAAAACGCCTCTTCCTAACGTCAGATGAGTACTCACAGAGCACGCGACCATCATCAAATTATAGATTTGAGATGTCTAGTATATCTATCATTTGCAAAATTATGAAAATTAATCATGTTATTTTTTGGTAAGGTAACTTTCACACGCGAAAAAATAGAATATATATTTGTACAATAAAATTTCAACAAATATACATTCTATTTTTACTATCTTTTATTCTTCTAGTTTCTTTCTCATTTCAGCTAAAACTTTCTTCTCAATTCTAGATACCTGAACTTGGTTTATTCCAAGCATCTTAGCCACCTGAACTTGCGTCTTATCTTTAAAATAACGTAACAATATTATTTGTCTTGCCTTGTTGTCTAAACTACTTAAAGCTTCCTTAAGAGCTATTCTTTCAATAATATTTCCATCATCTACACTTTTTTCACTTAATTTATCTATTAAAAGAACTGGTGCTCCATCATCTTGATGTATTGTATCATATAAATACTGTAAACTATTTGAAGATTCTATTGCAAATAAAATTTCTTCCTTGTCAACATCTGCATAATCAGCAAGTTCTTCTATAGTAGGTGACCTCTTAAGCTTTTTAGTTAAAATTTCTTTATAGAAATATACCTTTCTAGCTAAACTTTTAACATTACGGCTTACTTTTATCATTCCATCATCTCTTAAAAACCTTTTAATTTCGCCTATTATCATGGGAACTGCATAAGTTGAAAACTTAACATTATAAGTTAAATCAAAATTATTTATAGCTTTAACTAATCCAATTGATCCTATTTGAAATATATCTTCATAATCATATCCTCTATTTAAAAACTTTTTACTTAGAGACGATACTAATGGTAAATTCATTTCTATTAATGTATTCATAGCATCACTATCACCGTTTCTAGCTGAAGCTATTAGTTCTGGATTCTTGTCATAATTATAATCCTCTCGTTTTAAATCCTCTTTTTCCATATATTTCACCTAACTTACCACGTTGAATTTCTTCTTGATTACCACCTTTGTACCAATCCCCTTTTCGCTTTCTACCTTTAAATCATCCATAAATGTTTCCATTACAGTAAATCCCATACCTGATCTTTCTATATCTGGCCTTGATGTATATAACGGTTCCATAGCCTGCTCTATATCATCAATTCCAATACCCTTATCAATGATAACTATTGTAACTTCATTTTCATTAATTTCTGCTTCAATTCTAACTAATCCATCTCCTTTATTCTCATATCCATGTATTATAGAATTTGTAACTGCTTCAGATACAGCTGTTTTTACATCATTTATTTCATCAATTGTTGGATCCAATTGAGCAACAAAAGCCGCAACTGCAACTCTTGCAAACCCTTCATTCTGAGATTTGCTTACAAATTCTACGCTCATTTTATTGTCAGACATGATAACCCCTCCATCTAAATGCACCTTACTGCTTCATCTACAGTATTATAATTTTTAATTACCTTATATAAACCCGCTAGTTCAAAGATTCTATTAACATTTTTATTAGGTTCTGTAATGCAAAGCGCTCCTCCCTTATTAGATAACTTCTTATACCTACCTAACACTGCTCCAATTCCTGAACTATCCATAAAAGTTACTCCTGAAAAATCTAAAATTACCTTTTCTATGTTATCCCTATCAATTCTATCATCAATCTTTACTCTAACCTCCTCGGCGCTATTATGATCTAGTTCTCCACTAAGAGTTGTAATTAGAATATTTCCCTGTTTTTCAAATTTTAAATACATACCCATTAAGAATATCTCGAATTAAAATTTAAATTATAAATTTATGTTCAAATTATTATAAAGTTACAATTCCAACATATATATTAATTTAAACTCAAATACTTTAGTTGTGAGATATTCCACTTTCACCTCCTTCTTTACCTTTCTTTGATCTATTTACCATATTTTAACATAGTATTCCATTCAGCGTCAAACTATTTATTACAGTTTTTTCTATTTTTTAATAATTTAATCATTAACTCATAGAAAATTTAAACTAAAAATAAAAGGCACTCTTTTGTATATAACATCAGAGTGTCCTTTATTTTGGTAGTATATATACATTACTTTTTCTTTTTACCACCTTTATATTTCAAAAGCTCATTTTCTATTTCTTTAAAAAAGCTCTTTACAGATTCACCTTCATCTAGTATCAGCACCTCAATTGCATCTTCTAAAGTTTCCATAGTATAAATATGAAATTTTTTTGTTTTAATATCTTCTTCAACTTCACATCTTAATATTAATTCATCTGCATTTGTATTTGGAATTAAAACACCCTTCCCATTTATTTCATCTATCATCGTACAAACCCTATGAAAACCTTCGATTTTTTCATTAACACCACCAATTGCTTGAATTTCTCCAAACTGATTTATAGATCCAGTTACTGCAATATTTTGTCTTACTCCTCTATTGCTTAAGGCTGATAAAATGCAAATTATTTCTGCAACCGATGCACTATCGCCTTCAACCATCCCATAGGTTTGTTCAAAACTTAATTGAAGGTCTACTGGTAATTTCTCATATGGACTTATTAAATTGCTCAAAAGTCCCCGGAGTATACTAATTGATTTTTCATGAATATTTCCACTCATTTTGCATTCCTTATGAATATCAATTATTCTACCTTCTCCTATATGAGATAAACATGTTATTCTCATAGGTTTACCAAAACTATAACAACCATTTCCAACTACTGCAAGTGCATTAATTATCCCTACTTTTTTTCCATTTGTGGTAATTAATATTTTTTTATTTTTATAATTATCCATTATTTCTTCTAAAATCTTTTCATCTTCATAAGCAATATCTATTATATCTCCCTTTTCTATATTGGTTCTATTATCTTCTTTAGCATTATTATTAGCTAAATATAATAGTTTATTTATATAGTAATCATCTATAGACAGCTTATTTCTTTGCCCTGTAACTCTAGATAAAAATTTAATCATTTCATTAAGTGCATCATCAGTCATATTTAATAACTTGTCTTTGCTTATTTTCTCCTTAATCATTTCAATAATTGAGTTTCTAGTAGTATCATTATATTTTAATTCAATATCTGCTTCAATTCTAAGTTGAAATATTCTTTTAAAATCTTCATCATTATCATATAATATTTGAAAACTTTCGTAATCACCTATTAAAATAACCTTTACGTTAATAGGAATAGATTCTGGCTTTAGTCCTGCAATAGAAAGTACTTCTAAATAACTTTTCGTATAATTATAATTTACTTTCCCATGAATTAATGCCTTTTTTAAATAATAATAACTAAGTCCACTACTTATTAAAGAATTTAGTCTTAATATTAAACATCCCTCATTAGCCCGGAGTAAGCTTCCTGCACTGATTAAAGAAATATCTGTACTATATCCACCATTATTATTTCTATATTCAATATTTCCAATTAGATTTCCAATAGTAGGATCTTCTTCATATACCACATTCGGATGATTTTGTTTAGAATTATCAACAATTACATTCACATCATATTTAGAAAACGCCTCTTTTATATATTCCTCATCATCTTCTAAATTTATTGTATAACATTCAACTATTGTTTCCTCAAAATCATCATACATTTGAATTAAATATTTATAGATTTCATCGAGGGATATAAATTGTAATAATAAATCATCTTTTTCTTTCTGCATATTTTTTTTTATATAGTCTCTATAAATATCCTTAAGTTTTTCAATTGATTTTATTTCAATATCCTTTAATGTTTCTAATATAACTTCTGCTTCCTTTTTTAGTTTTGATGCTTGTTTTTCAATGGTTTCTTGAGTGATATTTTCTAGATTATCATATTCATTTTTGCTCATCTCATCGCCTTCATCTTTTAACGGAATAAAAACAAATCCACCATTAGTTGCTTTAACATCAAAATTTTTAGTCTTTGCTGAATCCATAAGCTTAGTTATATAGTCATTTCTTTTTTCACTTATATCTTCAATTATATCTTCCTTTTCATCATCTGAAGAACTACTGTAAAAATCCATTATACATTCAAAATATTTTTCTTTAATATCTTCAATCGTTTCTTTTAATATATTACCTTTTCCATTAGGTAAAAATAAAGCTCTTGGATTTAATTGTTCTTGCGATGTCACATAACAAATATCCTTAGGTGGTGGAAGTTTTTCATATATATTCGTAACATACTCCACTAAATTTTCTAATTTCTCTTTTGAAAATGAATCTACATAATATATATTGTATCCGTCCTTTTGAATGCTTAAGCTCTTTTTTATTTTATTTAAAGTAGATGTGATTT
>JAKBFR010000190.1 GCA_021837545.1 Bacillota bacterium
AAGTAGCCATTATTATTCCTCCTTTGAATTTTTCTAGATAAGTTCATTATACTAATATATTACGCTATAAATCAACAATACTATAAATAAATTATTATTTTATTATAAGTTTTGTCAAAAGTCATAATTTTTTCCCTTAAATTTATACTTTTATTCAATGATTTACAATATAAGATACAAAAATGCAAACTTTTAAATTATGAATCCTAGTATTGAAATAAAATGACTAGGAACTTTAAGAGAGTCTTTTAATTCCTAGCCATATTATCCAGTATTTATACTATCTAATAACTTCAACAGTCATATTTAATTGTTCACTATTTATAACTATTTCTGTATAATCAACTTCTCCATTATAAATAACTTCACAAGTTAAAGTTTCTTTTTTAATTGTATCTTCAAACTTCTTAATAACATTTAATAACATATAATTATTTGCTACATAAAGTTTTATCTTATCTGCAACTTCAAAGCCCTTATCTTTTCTCATATTTTGAATCTTTGAAATAAGTTCTCTTACATGGCCTTCCTCTTGAAGTTCTGGTGTTATTGTTGTATCTAAAACAACTCCAAGTTCACCTTCTCCAGCAAATGCATATCCTTCTAATCCTTGCATTGTAACTAAAATATTTTCATTTGTAAGAACTATTTCGATACCATTAACCTCGATAGTCTCGCTTCCACCATTTTTAATATTTTGAGCTAATTCCATTTGATCTTTTTCTGAAATTGCCTTTTTGATTTGTGGAATTAATTTACCGTATAATTTCCCGATAACTGGTAAGTTAGGTTTTATTTCGAAGTTTACATATTTTGAAAGGTCAGCACCAAGCTCAACTTCCTTAATATTCAATTCTTCTTTTACAATATGTCCATAGTATTCTGGAAGAGACTTTGTTGAAATAAGTATTTCTGAAAGTGGTTGCCTATTCTTGATATTAGCAGCATTTCTAGCACTTCTACCAAGCTTAACAATTGTATAAGCTAAATCCATTTCTTTCTCTAGGTCCTTATTTATAGCTTCCTTATTAACTTCTGGCCAAGCACATAAATGAATGCTTTCAGCTGCATCTTTATCAAGGTTTATAACTAAATTTTGATAAATTTCTTCTGTCATAAATGGTACAAATGGTGATGCGACCTTTACTAAATTTGTTAATACTTTATATAAAGTTACATAAGCACCTATTTTATCATCACTTAATTCTTGTGACCAATATCTTGATCTATTTCTTCTTACATACCAATTTGATAATTCATCTGTAAAATCTTCAATAGCTAACGCTGCTTGAGTAATTTTATAAGTATTTAGATTATCATCAACAGTTTCAATTAATGTATTTAATTTAGATATAATCCATTTATCCATTATATTATCTGAAACAAAATCTGCATACTTTGTTGGATCAAAGTTATCTATTTCAGCATATAGAACATAGAATGAATATACATTCCATAATGTTCCTAAGAACTTTCTTTGAGCTTCTCCAACATCATCAACAGAGAATCTTGTTGGAAGCCATGGTGCACTTGCAGTATAGAAATGCCATCTTGTAGCATCTGCGCCTTGACTATTTAACACTTCAAATGGATCTACAACATTTCCCTTGTGCTTAGACATCTTAATTCCCTTTTTATCTAAAACATGACCTAATACGATACAGTTCTCAAATGAATTTGTATCAAATATACATGTTGAAATAGCAAGTAATGTATAGAACCATCCTCTTGTTTGGTCAACAGCTTCTGAGATAAATTGTGCTGGGAAATTAGCCTCAAAGGTTTCTTTATTTTCAAACGGATAATGCCATTGTGCAAAAGGCATTGAACCTGAATCAAACCAACAGTCAATTACTTCATGAGTTCTCTTCATTTCCTTTTCACAATGTGGGCATTTTAATTTAATTGCATCTACATAAGGTTTGTGTAGTTCTATCCCCTTACATTCTGTAGTTGCTTTTTCTTCTAATTCTTCTCTACTACCGATACATTCTCTATGACCACATTCACATTCCCATATTGGAAGTGGTGTTCCCCAATATCTATCTCTTGAAATACACCAATCAATTACATTTTCAAGGAACTTGCCAAATCTTCCTGTTCTAGTGTTATCAGGATACCAATTTATTTTATTATTATTTTCAAGTAATTTATCTCTCATTTGTGTCATTGCAACAAACCAGCTATCTTTTGGATAGTATAAAAGTGGTGTGTCACATCTCCAGCAATGTGGGTATGAGTGAGTATGCTTGTGTGCACTAAATAATTGATTGTTTTCCTCTAAATATTTAACAATGCTTTCATCACACTTTTTAACAAACTTCCCTGCCCATGGTGTAACTTCTTCTACAAAATTACCATTTGTATCTACTAAGTTTACAAATGTAATTCCATTTTTCTTAGCAACAAAGCTATCATCTTCACCATAAGCTGGTGCAATATGTACTATACCAGTACCATCTGAAAGTGTTACATAATCTCCATGAATTACTACAAATGCTTTACCTTCAACTTTAGCAAAAGGCATTAATTGTTCGTATTCCACGCCTAATAATTCTTCCCCTTTAAACTCTTTAACTATTTCATGCTCTTTGTCTCCTAAAACTTTTCCTACTAAGTCTTTAGCTAAAATATATATTTCATCTTCTACTTTTACTTCACAATATGTGTATGCTTTATTAATACATAATGCTAAGTTAGATGGTAAAGTCCAAGGAGTTGTTGTCCAAGCTAGTATATACTTGTTTTCTTCTCCCTTAACCTTAAATTTAGCAGTAGCAGTTAAATCTTTAACATCCTTATATCCTTGAGCTACTTCATGAGATGAAAGGGCAGTTCCACATCTTGGACAATAAGGCATAACCTTATGACCTTTATATAACAATTTCTTATCCCACATTTGTTTTAAAGCCCACCATTCAGACTCAATATAGTTATCATGGTAAGTTACATATGGATCATCCATATCAACCCAATAACCTATTTGCTCAGACATCTTTTTCCATAGACTTACATATGAAAAGACACTTTCTTTACATTCTGTAACGAATTTCTCTATACCAAAATCTTCAATCTGTTCTTTTCCTGAGATTCCAAGCTTCTTTTCTATTTCTAATTCTACTGGAAGTCCATGTGTATCCCATCCAGCTTTCCTTATAACCTTATATCCCTTCATAACTTTATATCTTGGGATTATATCCTTCATAACTCTTGTTAATATGTGTCCAACATGAGGCTTTCCATTTGCTGTTGGAGGACCATCGTAGAAAGTAAAATACTCTCCATCTTGATTTGAATCAAAACTCTTCTTTATAATATCTTTTTCTGTCCAAAGTTTTGCAATGTCTTGTTCCATATTTACAGTGCCTTTTGACGAATCTACTTTATTGTACATTAAATTTTCCCCTTTCATTCTGAGTAAATTATATATTTTTTCTTTAAAATTGTTTTCTTTATTATATCCTTTTATGAACGTAAAAAAACTCCATCCTACAGGACGAAGTTAAACTCGCAAACCACCTATGGTTAAACATTTAAGTTAAAACTCAAATGCTTTATTTCAAGTACATCAATACTCTATCCTTTAACGCAGGCTGTTACGTGATAACTTATTTAGCAAATTGTTGCCTTTCAGTCCCCAACTCCTAGGTGATTTTCTCTAAGATTTAATATAGCTTTTCACCAAACAGCTACTCTCTAAAAATAACATCTAAGATACTTTTCCTAATCATAGTCTTTCATTTTAATAATTATATATTAATGACTTTTAAATGTCAATTAATAGTGAAATAGTGAAATAAACTTCACTTTATCACCTTCATGGAATTATTTATATATTTTATCTAGATGGTTACATCTAATCTTATAATTACTATTAATGATACGACTTTTATATAAATATAAAGCTATCTAAAAATAGAGAACTGTTTCTATTTTAGATAGCTTTATTCTTCACATAAATGCTTTACAACATAATATTATACTATTAATCAAAAGAAAATTCTAAATCTTCATCATCATATGTATATGATTCTTCTCTTCCAGAATCATTT
>JAKBFR010000191.1 GCA_021837545.1 Bacillota bacterium
ATTCAATGGTGTAGCCATGTAAGTATAGAAAAAGTAGTAATTATACAAAAGTAAAGCATAATGATATTGACAGAGATTAGACTTAGAGAATATAATGAATTGAAAAGAGCTTGCAACCGATTGCACCATAAAATGACAAGACACTAGATTATATGGTATTTATAGGTATTTGTTAGTTAAATTATAGACAATATGTTTCAATTTTATTTTCTTATTTAATAAAGCTCAAATTAAGGGAATAAAATTCAACTTCAAAAAGTGTTTGACAATTTTAAAAACTCAGTTTATAATTAAATCATGCAAACGGTTGCAAGAAGCACTTGCACTAATAATAATTTAGGGGGATTAAATATGAAGAGAAAAGTATTAAGTCTATTATTAGCCTTAACATGTACTGTATCTTTAGCAGCATGTGGTACTAAAACTAATAATGCAAAAGTTGAAGAAACAAAACCACAAGCTACAGAAACAGTAAAAGATGAGTTGAAACCTGAAGATGGAGCTGCTTTAACAGTTTGGGAATCTCAAGGACCTGAAGGCGAGTTTATGAAATTTGTTGCAGGTGAGTTTGAAAAGAAATACGGAGTAAAAGTTACATACGAAGAAGTAGGAGCTGTTGATGCTAAGGGTAAATTAGCTCAAGATGGTCCTGCTGGAGTAGGAGCTGACGTATTTGCTGCACCACATGATCATACTGGAGAACTTGTAGCATCAGGATTAATTATAGAAAACAGTTTATTTGGAGAAAGAGTTAAGAATGACTATATGCAAGCAGCTTCAGATGCTGTATCATTTAAAGGAAAGGTTTATGGATATCCAACTGCAATAGAAACTTATGGATTATTTTATAATAAAGATATATTCCCTGAAGCACCAAAGACTTATGAAGATATAATAGCAAAAGCTAAAACATATAACAATGCAAAAGCAAACAAATATGCATTTATGTGGGATATTGGAAATGCTTACTTCTCTCACAGCTTCGTAGCAGGTGGCGGTGGTTATATTTTTGGACAAGGTGGAACTGATAAAGATGACGTAGGTATTGATTCAACTGGAGCAATTGAAGGAGCAAAATCTTTAGTAGCTTTAAAAGAAATTTTACCAGTTAATGCATTAGATTCAACTACTCAAATTATTGAAGGTTTATTTGATGAAGGAAAAGTAGGAGCAATTATTGATGGACCATGGGCAGTTAAAGGTAGAACAGATGCTAAAGTTAATTTTGCTGTAGCACCATTACCTAAATTAACAAATGGAAAACAACAATCAAGTTTTTCAGGAATAAGAACATTATTTGTTAGTGCTTATTCAAAATATCCAAAAGCAGCACAGTTATTCGCTAGCTTTGCAACATCCGATGAAATGTTATTAAAAAGATTTGAAATGACTAAACAAATACCACCAGTAAAAGCATTAATGAGTGCAGATGCAATTAAAAACGACCCATTTGTTGCACCATTCTTAGAGCAAGCACAATATGCTGTACCAATGCCATCAATTCCTCAAATGGGAGCTGTTTGGACACCATACGGAGCAGCATTCTCATCAATGTGGAATGACGGAGTATCTCCTGCAGATGCATTAAAAAATGCAGCAAAAACTGTTAGAGAAGCAATAGCAGCACAAAAATAAATATAATTAGTGGTGATAGAATTTAGTCATTTGCAATTTAGCGAATGACTAAATTTTTAATAAAATTCTATCTAATTGCAGGAGGTAAGAAATGAGAAGATCAAAAAAATCAACTATTTTCTCAGTGCTCTTTATGGGCCTAGGACAAATATTCAACAAAGAAATATTTAAAGGAATTATATTTGCAATAATAGAACTTGCCACTATACTTAATTTTGGATATTTTTCAAGATCAATTAGCGGCCTTATTACACTTGGAGATAAGCCACAATACTTTGTGGATGGGATAGCAAAAGGGGATCATTCTATTTTCCTAATGATTGAAGGTCTTATAGCAATTGCTGTTTTATTTCTTATAATTTTAGTATATATTATTAATGTTTTTGATGCAAAACAAGTAGGGGAAGCAATAGAGAAAGGTGAAAAGCCTTTAAATACAAGAGAATTTTTTAAATATATATGGGATAAATACTTTCCTCATATCATGATAACACCGGCATTTATGTTTACTATATTTTTTATTCTGCTGCCAATTATCTTCACTGTAGCAGTGGCATTTACAAACTATTCAAGTCCTAATCATTTGCCACCAAGAAATTTAGTTGATTGGGTAGGATTTCAAAATTTTAAAGATATAGTAAATTTGAAAATATGGAACAACACTTTTGTACATGTAGGGCTTTGGACAGTTATATATGCTGTAGTAACCACTACTTGTAATTATTTTGTAGGATTAATATTAGCATTATTAACTAATGCTAAGGGAATAAAGTTAAAAAAAGTTTTTAGAACAATTTTCATTCTTCCATATGCTATACCAGCATTTATCTCCTTACTAGTAATGAGATTAGCATTCAGTGGACCTGGTCCAGTTAATAATATGCTAGCTTCCTTGGGATTTAATAAGGTAACTTTCTTTACAGACCCACTTACTGCAAAAATAATGGTTTTAGTCATAAGTGTTTGGCTAGGAGCGCCTTATTTTATGGCATTGATGTCAGGGGTGCTTACTAATATAGATAAATCATTATATGAAGCAGCTGAAATTGATGGAGCAACAAAGTGGCAGCAATTTTCAAGAATTACATTACCTATGGTGCTTTTTCAAACCATGCCACTATTAATAATGTCTTTTGCTTATAATTTTAACAATTTTGCAACAATTTATTTGTTAACAGATGGAAATCCAGTTAATGGTAAATTCAAATTCGCAGGAGATACAGATATTTTAATTTCCTGGATTTATAAGATGACAAAGGATCAGAACCAATTCCATATGGCATCCGTAATTACTATTATACTATTTATTTTTGTTGCAGGAATCTCAGCATTTAGCTTTAGTAAAACTAAATCCTTCAAAGAGGAGGACATGATGTAATGAATACAAAAACAGTAAAAAACAAAAAGGTTAATTTATCCAGTTTTATTCAAAAAGCAATAATTTATGCTATATTGGTGATGATAAGTATAGTAATCGTAACACCAATACTTTGGATTGTTTTATCTTCCTTTAATAGTGGTACAAGTTTATTTAGTTCATCCTTAATTCCTAAAAATCCAACATTAATCCACTATAAAGAATTATTCACAAAAACTGATTTTCCAAAATGGTATAGAAATACATTAAAAATAGCTACCATTAATATGGTTATTTCTGTTATCCTTACTACACTTTCTGCCTATGCTTTTTCTAGGTTCAAATTTAAAGGTAGAAAACAAGGTTTAATGGCCATGATGATTTTGCAGATGTTTCCGGGTTTCTTAGCTATGACTGCTATATATATTCTACTAAGTAAATTAGGATTATTAAATAGTCATTGGGGTTTAATTCTTGTGTATGCTGGTGGTCAGATACCATATAATACATGGCTATGTAAGGGGTATTTCGATGGCATTCCAAGAAGTTTAGACGAAGCTGCAAAAATAGATGGAGCTTCTAATATGACAATCTTTGTGAAGATAATTTTACCTTTAGCAAGGCCAATAATTACGTTAGTTGCACTGACAAACTTTATGGGCCCATGGTTTGACTTTATATTCCCTCAAATAATATTAAAAAGTAGTGATAAGAAAACACTTGCTATGGGATTATTTGAATGGGTTCAAAAACAACAAAATACTCATTTTACAAGATTCGCTGCGGGTGCAATTCTAGTTGCAATTCCAATTACAATATTATTTGTATATTTACAAAAGCATATTGTAGAAGGACTATCCTCTGGTGCAACTAAAGGTTAATCATCATCTTCGAAGTTACAATATTAATGACCTCAGAAGGAGATAACAATTCTGAATTGTTATCCTCCCATTGAACTTATGTTTTTATTAAAGTAGAGAACTCCTACTTATAGAAGTGGAAGGCTTTCCTTCTGAAAGGTCGTTA
>JAKBFR010000039.1 GCA_021837545.1 Bacillota bacterium
AAAAGTTAATATTAAAAAGAATAGTAATTGTTGGATGCATTGTTTTCTTTGTTTTTAGCTATATTAGGCAAAATGTAACCATGAGCAGAATTCAAAAAGAAATTGATAATAAGCAATTGCAGTTAGATGAAGTTAAACAAAAGAATGATAGACTTCAAGACGAAGTTGAGAAAATCAATTCAGATTCATCAGATTATCTTGAAAAATTAGCCCGGGAGAGACTTGGAATGATTAAGCCGGGAGAAAAAGTTGTTAATGGTGAGATGATAGACAAAAGTCCTAATTAACTTTCGTTGTATAGAAAAGCTTATAAAACTCTGAATAAAATGATAACAATTAAATAATAATTAAATTTGTATTTTAAATTAAAGAACGTTTGCATAATAGCATTTGTTCTTATAAATTTATATATTTTTTAAATTTAAGGAGGAGTCTTTTAAACATGACCTTAATGGCAGGAAACATAGTAGAGGGCACAGTGATAAACATCACAAATTTTGGAGCTTTTATTGAAGTTGAAGGCAAAACTGGATTAGTTCATATTTCAGAAGTTGCAGATTCTTACGTAAAGGATATTAGAGAACATCTTAAAGAACAAGATAAAGTAAAGGTGAAAGTTATCTCAATTGATGATAACGGTAAAATTAGTCTTTCAATAAAACAAGCAAATATTCAAAAAAAATCAATTAAACCAGCAGAGATTGACTGGAAGGTAACTGAAAAAAGGAAGCCTAACAATACAGGAAATTTCGAAGATATTATGTCTAAGTTCTTAAAAGATAGTGAAGAAAGAATGCAAGATGTAAAGAAACACCAAGAATTCAAGGGAAAAGGTGGAAAAAAAGGCCAATAGTATTTTTAGGTTATAAACATATCAATATAAAGATTATTTAATAAATTAAAAATGTAGAATAAATTAGTAAAGGATATTTTTGTATTTTTTTATATTTTATTCTACATTATAAATTTATAAATAATATATTATAATTTATGGATTTACATAATATAATAGATCTGAAAGTAATTTAAGATAAATACATAAATCTTTCGGATATTACTATAAATTTCAAGTAAAGAAAATTATAATAATATTTTTATTGACAGCATAAAGATTATATACTATAATTAGCTTTGTCGTTGAGACTTAGTTTTTTAATGACATGCCGAAGTGGCGGAACTGGCAGACGCACAGGACTTAAAATCCTGCGGTAGTTAAACACCGTACCGGTTCGATTCCGGTCTTCGGCACCATATATATATATATATATATATATATAACAAAATATAATAACGCGGGGTGGAGCAGTTGGTAGCTCGTCGGGCTCATAACCCGAAGGTCGTAGGTTCAAGTCCTGCCCCCGCAACCATTAATGTAGCTGAGTAGTAATCAGCTGGTTAAGACAATTCGTTTATAATTGAGGTAGCGTAGGTTAGAATACCATTTTACTAGCAATGTATGCAGAATTGACAGATATACAACATATGAAATCTTATAGTGATTAAATATCATATAAGTTTGGTTTATGTATTTGCACTATATATATGATAAAATATAATAACGCGGGGTGGAGCAGTTGGTAGCTCGTCGGGCTCATAACCCGAAGGTCATAGGTTCAAGTCCTGTCCCCGCAACCATTAATATGGCGGAATAGCTCAGCTGGCTAGAGCACTCGGTTCATACCCGAGGTGTCGTAGGTTCAAGTCCTATTTCCGCTACCAATATGTGCCGAAGTGGCGGAACTGGCAGACGCACAGGACTTAAAATCCTGCGGTAGTTAAACACCGTACCGGTTCGATTCCGGTCTTCGGCACCATATATATATAACAAAATATAATAACGCGGGGTGGAGCAGTTGGTAGCTCGTCGGGCTCATAACCCGAAGGTCGTAGGTTCAAGTCCTGTCCCCGCAACCATTAATATGGCGGAATAGCTCAGCTGGCTAGAGCACTCGGTTCATACCCGAGGTGTCGTAGGTTCAAGTCCTATTTCCGCTACCAATATGTGCCGAAGTGGCGGAACTGGCAGACGCACAGGACTTAAAATCCTGCGGTAGTTAAACACCGTACCGGTTCGATTCCGGTCTTCGGCACCATATATATAACAAAATATAATAACGCGGGGTGGAGCAGTTGGTAGCTCGTCGGGCTCATAACCCGAAGGTCGTAGGTTCAAGTCCTGCCTCCGCAACCACAAAATGAAATATTCTATTAGAGAAGTATTCAGATAAAATCTGAAGTGTCGTAAATTACTTTTATATTTTGAATATAATAAATATGCCGAAGTGGCGGAACTGGCAGACGCACAGGACTTAAAATCCTGCGGTATTTAAACACCGTACCGGTTCGATTCCGGTCTTCGGCACCAAAAGACTTAAGCAATAGCTTAAGTCTTTTTTAGATATTAATATTAAGTAAATAAATTGTAAAACTAGTATTATAACTATACTTGAGTTTAGTTGAACTTACTTATCCTCAAGGGGCACAGTAATCTCCGAGGTCATAATATGCCTACAAGAGGTGCTATGTAAGCACAATGGTCATAACATCACCCGTTAAGGGTATGTATATATATTCTTTACTTGGCCCATATCTAATGGGCTGAAGCGCTACTATACATCAGATATGGATATAAAAGGAGTTCAGTGAGAAATAATTTAAAAATTATTTCTCATTGAACTCCTTCTTATATTATTTTATAATACAAAATTACATTGTGAGTCTGTCTAAATTATTTCAGAATTTATTCTGGTAGCGGAAAGATTAATATTAGAAGTGGTTATTCAAGTTTTAAAATTTTATGAAAAAATAATTATATATAAATTTCTAATAAAATAATATTAACGACAAATTAATTATTAAAAGAGAAATAAAGCAATAGGCTTAAAAATTTGATTATATATGGACTTAGGATGAGTTGAATGAAATTTAGGATAAAGAAAATAATCTACTATATCATTAGATAATAGAGAAATTTAGATGAAGTTGTCCTACGAAAACTTTATAAGAGAAACATCTTATGACATTTATCGTAAAGTTAAGATGATATACTTATCTTACATTATTTGGAAATGAGGCGAACCGATGTGCAATATGGATTACGTGTAAATAAGTATGAAGAAATAAATGAAGTGAAAAATGTAAAAAGAAAAATGTGGATGCAAACATCTATAGCAAAATTAGGAGCGATTCTAATAGTAGGAATTTTACTTGGACGAGTAAATTTATTATTAAATCAATCGAATAGTAGTGGAATAGCTCCAGTTGGAATAGCTTATTTAATAGCTGTCATTACAAAAGAAAATAAAAAAAATAGTTTATTCGCAGCAATTGGAATTGGCATAGGATATTTAACAATTGATAATTTATTATCAGATGGGTATGTATATTTAGTAGCTGTGACTTTAATAACAATATACTATAGCTTTATAGCACCTGATAAAAAAAGAAAAAAAGAGTTAGTAGCCTTTGTAATAATTTTATGTAGTTTCTTTATTTATGGATTTTTAGTTAATAAATATGAATTAGGAGTAAACATAACTTTAGGTTTATTACAAACATTAATTGTTATGCCAATATATTATGTTATAAGATATGCACTAAATTCCTTGGAAGAGATTAATACTAACTATTTTTTTTCTTCAGAAGAAATAGTTAGTATTGGAATATTTTTATGTTTATTAGTTGCTGGAATAGGAAATATTAATTTTAGTAATTATTCTATAAGAAATATAGGTGCACTAACATTAGTTCTAACAATTGCCTATGTGGGGGGAGCAACATACGGAGCTATGATTGGAGTTTCAATGGGAATAATGCTTGGAGTCGCATCTGGAGATATGATGTACAGCGTAGCTTTTTTTGGAGTTGGAGGGCTTGTAGTTGGAATTTTTAAAGATACAGGAAAAATATTTTCAATACTTTCAGGTATAATAATTTATTTTGCATTAGCACTATATTCTAACGCAATAACATTAAAATTAGGAATTGAGGTTTTATCTAGTTCAATTTTATTTTTATGTATTCCAAAGCCTGTATATAAACGTATTGAAGTTGAAATAAATCCATATAAGAAGAAAGCATCCTTAGGGGAGGTTCAATTAAATGCAATAAAGGAGGAATTCACGTATAAGCTAAAGGAGCTCACAAGTGTACTAGCTACTGTGTCAAGATGTTTAGGAAGTACTAATGATAATAAAAATTTATTAATTAAATCAAAGGGAAGTGCTTTAGTAGAAAATTTAGCAGATAGGAGTTGCTCAAACTGTGAAAATAAGCCTTTATGTTGGAAGAGGGATTTTCATCAAACCTTTAATTCTTTTCAGATGCTAATACAGAGCTATGAGGATGGAAAATTAGCTATACCAACGGATTTGGAAAAGAGATGTGTCAAAAATTTCACTCTTTTAAGGAGCACGGAAGGAATTGTAAATAATTATAATGTAAATGAAGCGATAAAGGAAAGGTTGGCAGAAGGGAAAAATATATTATCAGCTCATATATCTAATATATCAAGTACATTAGATAATCTTCTAAATGATTTTAAAAGAGAGGTCACTATAGATACTGATTTAGAGAGATTAGTAAAACGCGTATTCAATAAAAATTCAATTTACTATAATGATATTTTTTGCTATATAGATAAAAATGGTAGAATGAAAATTAGAATAAGCATGAATAATTGTGAAGGAGCTAATTACTGTGAAAAAAATATAGTTTCTTTATTAAGCAATTCCATGAGAATGAAATTATGTATTGGAGATGATGGATGCAATATTAATCCCAAGACAAATGAGTGTATTGTTACAATAGAAGAAAAACCAAAGTACTATATAGTATCATATGGAGCAATAGAATCGAAATGTGGAGAGAACCAAACAGGAGATAATTATAGTTTTGGAAAAACTGCTAATGGAAGTTATATGACAATATTAAGTGACGGGATGGGTTCGGGACCTGAAGCTGGAGAAGAAAGTAAGGTAACCGTAGATTTAGTAGAGAAACTTATGGAGGCGGGATTTAATGAAGATATAACTGTAAATACAGTAAATTCTATAATGGGTATGAGATTTGCAGAAGATGAAAAGTATGCTACTCTAGATTTGAACAAAGTAAATTTATATAATGGGGATACAATTTTTGTAAAAATAGGAGCGGCACCTAGCTTTATTAAGAGCGGTCATGAAGTGGAATCTATAAATTCTAAAAATTTACCTTTCGGACTTGTAGATGAAGTAGAGGTTGAAGTGATAAAAAGAGTATTAAAACCTGGAGATATTCTAATCAATGTAAGCGATGGTATTTTAGATATTGATAAATTTAATTTTGGAAAATCTACTTGGATAGAAGAATATTTGAAGGATATTAATGCAGACCCTAGAGAGCTAGCAAAAAAAATATTGGATATGGCAAAGAAATTGAGTAATGGTGTTATTAAAGATGATATGACAGTGATAGTGTCAAGGGTGTACTTAGATACTTAAAGTATTATTAAACACATTCAAAAAATAACAAGTCAGCATGCTAGTCTATTTTGTATCATACTACGTCGGCATGTTTACCTAGTAGCCCACTATAAGGCAAACATACCCTTGTCTGACACAAAATATACATCGCATCATTGACTTGTTATTTTCTTTTATGTGCCTAAAAGTTGTTTGGAAAATTTAATTTATAAATTAATTCTGAAATAGTTATTTATAATTTCTGTTTGAATAATTTAACAATTACGCATATGAAGTAAAAATGTTATAGGTAATTAATTATATTTTTTTGATAATAATATTTACATTTAAAACATATATACGTAAAATATAGTATACAGTAATATATATAATATTTAGGCATATTCAAAAAACAACAAGTCAGTATGCTAGTCTATTTTGATATGACTTATAGATAAATAGGAGTGTTTATTTTTGTGTGAAAAAGTACTATCTTATATTAAAGATAATAAATTAATTAAATCTGGAGATAAAATTCTAGTTGCTCTTTCTGGAGGACCAGACTCTATATGTCTTTTGAATATTTTATTTGAATTAAAAAAAGAGCTAAATATAGATATAGCAGCTGCTCATTTAAATCATCTTCTACGAGGTGAAGATGCCTTTAAAGATGAAAAGTATGTAGTCAATATATGCAATGAAAAGGGGATAAAATGTTTTGTAAGGCGTGTAGATATAAATACTTATGCTAAGGATCATAAATTATCTTCTGAAATGGCAGGAAGAAATGTTAGGTATGATTTCTTTGATGAGATTGTAGAAGAAGAGGGTTTTGATAAGGTTGCTACTGCACACAATGCAAATGATCAAGCAGAAACAATTTTGTTTAGGCTTATGAGAGGAACAGGTCTTGAAGGACTTGGAGGTATTAAAGCTTCTAGAGATAATAAAATAATAAGGCCTATTTTATGTCTAAGCAGAGAAGAGGTAGAGAAATATATTGAATTAAAAAAATTAAATCCTAGAATTGATAAGACTAATTTTGAGAGAGTTTATAATAGAAATAAGATAAGATTAGACTTGCTACCATATATGAAAGAAAACTTTAATGAAGATATAATACAGACATTAAATAGAATGTCATCATTGCTACAAAAAGATAATGAATTTCTTGAAAATTTATCATTAGATTTTTACAATAAATATTGTATACAATACGATGATTATTTTATAATAAAAAAGGAGATATTTAAAGAAGAAGACGCTATGGTTAATAGAGTGTTAAGACATGCTATAACTAAATACTCAAAATCAAATTATGATTTTGAAATGAAGCATATATATAAAATTTCGCACTTAGCAAAAAATAATTCTGGTAAGTCAGTAGATTTGCCTAATGGAATTTACGCTGAAAATATTTATGGCGATATATACATAAAAAATAAAATAGAAAAACGTTATATAAATAATAAAAAAGAAGAGATAAATTTAAATAAAAATAATATAAATAAGCATAAACTAGAATTTAATAATTTTAGGATTGAATTTTTTATAATGGAAAATTGTGAAATTAATGATGCAAGCTTAAATCAAAACAATTTAATAAAATATTTTGATTTCGATAAAATAAATAATAATATTTCAATAAGAAATAGGAGGGATGGAGATAGAATCATTCCTTTAGGTATGAATGGAAGTAAAAAATTAAAAGATATTTTTATTGATATGAAAACACCTAAAGAAGAAAGAGATAATATTCCTATTTTATGTTTTGACGAAAAAATTGCATGGATTATTGGAATTAGGACATCAGAAGAATATAAGCTTACAAACATAAGTAAAAATATATTAAAAGTAGTTGTTGAAAGAAAGGAATATTGATATGAAACAAGATGTACAAGAAATATTATTTTCAGAAGAGATTTTAAGTAAAAGAATTAAAGAATTAGCTAGTGAAATAAGTACGGATTATAAAGGAAAAGATTTAGTTGTAGTTGGAATATTAAAGGGATCAGTAATATTCGCTGCGGAGTTAATAAAGAACATATCTATTCATTGTGAAATAGATTTTATGGCGGTATCAAGTTATGGAAGCTCTACAGAGACTTCTGGTGTTGTAAGAATCTTAAAAGATTTAGATAATAATATTGAAGGTAAAGATATTTTAGTGGTTGAAGACATTGTTGATACAGGAGTTACCTTAACATATTTACTTAAGTATTTAAAAGCAAGGAAAGCTAATAGCATAGAAATAGTTGCACTATTAAATAAACAAGCAAGAAGGACATCTGATTTAGATGTAAAATATATTGGATTTGAAGTTCCTGATGGATTCATAGTTGGATATGGAATAGACTATGCTGAAAAATATAGAAATTTACCATTTATAGGAATATTAAAACCCGAAGTATATGAAAAATAGAAATTGCAATTTTATTGTAATAAAAATATTCCTATGGTAAAATTTTAAATATGATGAGAGAGGGGGGCCTTGAATGAAAAAATATTCAAGCGCAGCTGTATGGATTGTATGTTCAGTTATGCTAGTTTTAGCAGCAGTTACTATGTGGCAAACAGGAAAAGGTTCTAGCGAAATGGCGTATAGTGCATTCGTACAAAAATGGAATGCAAATGAAATAGAAAATGTTGTAATTAAAGAAGATAGCATGACAATCGAGGGAAAGACCACTGATAATAAAACCTTTATTACTTATGCTCCAGGGGAACTTGTTAGTTCACTGATACAAAATCAACCAAATTCAGATGTTAATGTGGTTTTTCAGAAACCATCTAATAATGCAACCTGGATTGCAACATTGCTTCCATTTATATTTATGGCAGTAATTGTTTTTATATTTTTGTTCATATTTACGCAACAGTCTCAAAGTGGAGGCAGTGGAAGAGGCGTTATGAATTTTGGTAAGAGTAAAGCAAAAATGGTGACACCGGAAAGTCAAACTGTTACATTTAATGATATAGCAGGTGCTGATGAAGAAAAGGCAGAGCTTGAAGAAATAGTTGATTTTTTAAAGTTACCAGCAAGATATTTACAAATGGGAGCAAGAATACCCAAGGGAGTATTATTAGTTGGACCTCCTGGGACTGGAAAAACTTTACTTGCAAAAGCAATAGCAGGAGAAGCTGGAGTTCCATTCTTCACTATATCTGGTTCAGACTTTGTTGAAATGTTTGTTGGAGTTGGTGCATCTAGAGTTAGAAGTTTATTTGAAGAAGCTAAAAAAAATTCACCTTGCATAATATTTATAGATGAGATAGATGCTGTCGGAAGACAAAGAGGTGCTGGATTAGGTGGGGGACATGACGAAAGAGAACAAACATTAAATCAACTTCTTGTTGAGATGGATGGATTTGGTGTTAATGAAGGTATCGTTATGATAGCGGCTACAAATAGACCTGATATATTAGATCCTGCATTATTAAGGCCAGGAAGATTTGATAGACAAATAATGGTTGGGGCTCCTGATATAAAAGGTAGAGAAGAAATTCTTAAGGTTCATACAAAAAAGAAACCTCTTAGAGATGATGTGAAATTGGATATACTAGCCAAGAGAACTCCAGGTTTTTCTGGTGCAGATTTAGAAAATTTAACAAATGAGGCTGCATTACTTGCAGTTAGAAGAGATAAGAAACAAATATCAATGTCTGAAATGGAAGAGGCAATAACTAAAGTTATTGCAGGGCCAGAAAAAAAGAGTAGGGTAATAACTGAGCATGATAGGAAGCTAACAGCTTACCATGAAGCGGGTCATGCGGTTGTTATGAGATTACTTCCTAATTGTGATCCAGTTCATGAAATAAGTGTAATTCCAAGAGGAAGAGCTGGAGGGTATACTATGCATCTTCCTAAAGAAGATACTTCTTATACATCTAAATCTAAACTAGAAGATGAAATGATTGGACTTTTGGGAGGAAGGGTGGCTGAAAAGCTAATTCTTGGAGATATAAGCACTGGTGCTAAAAACGATATAGATAGAGCTAGTCATATAGCTAGAAGTATGGTTATGGATTATGGTATGAGTGATGAAATTGGAACTATATCTTACAATACTTCAGGCCATGATGAAATTTTCCTTGGAAGAGACTTAGGTAAGGGAAGAGAATTTAGCGAAGAAATTGGTTCTAAAATAGACAAAGAAATCAAGAAATTTATAGATGAAGCTTATGATAAGGCGAATAAATTATTAAAAGAAAACGTAAATAAATTACATGCTGTCGCTCAAGCCTTAATCGAAAATGAAAAGCTTGATGCACAAGAATTTGAAGATATTTTTGTGAATAATTAATAATTAAGAAGACTATTTCAAAATAATTTTATTTTGGAATAGTCTTTTTTGAATATAAATAAAATCTAATGGTAATAATACGAATATTTTGAATGGATTTGCATTAATTATTCGAAAAAAACTTTTATTACATAGGTTGAAATGATATAATTAAGTACAATAAATTGATTTTTGGTTAATCTAGGAGGAATACTTAAATGAAAAGTGATATTCAAATTGCACAAGAAGCAAAAATGGAACCAATAAAAAATGTGGCTGAAAAATTAGGTCTTTGTGAAGATGATATTGAATACTATGGAAAATATAAATGTAAAATATCTTTAGATGTATATGATAAAGTTAAAGAGAATAAAGATGGAAAGTTAGTTTTAGTAACGGCTATAAATCCAACTCCAGCTGGTGAGGGAAAGTCAACAGTTACTGTAGGGCTTGGTCAAGCACTAAATAAACTTGGTAAAAAAGCTGTAATAGCATTAAGGGAACCATCTCTAGGTCCAGTTTTTGGAATTAAAGGTGGAGCTGCAGGTGGTGGATATGCTCAAGTAGTTCCTATGGAAGATATTAATCTTCATTTTACTGGTGATATGCATGCTATTACATCTGCTAATAATTTATTATCAGCAGCGATAGATAATCATATACATCAAGGAAATATTTTAAAAATTGATTCTAGAAGAATAGTTTTTAAAAGAGTTATGGATATGAATGATAGAGCGCTTCGACATATTGTTGTTGGAATGGGTGGAAAGGTTAATGGATTCGTTAGAGAAGATGGATTCAATATAACTGTTGCATCTGAAATAATGGCTATATTATGTTTAGCAAATGATTTAGAAGATTTAAAAGAAAGAATGGGAAATATTGTAGTTGCTTATAATTTAGATGGAAATCCTGTTTATGCTAAAGAAGTAGAGATACAAGGTGCTATGGCTTTACTAATGAAGGATGCTATTAAACCTAATTTAGTTCAAACGTTAGAAAATACTCCAGCACTAATACATGGAGGACCATTTGCTAATATTGCTCATGGATGTAATTCTATAATGGCAACTAAACTTGCTTTAAAGCTTGGAGAAGTTGCAATAACTGAAGCAGGATTTGGTGCTGATTTAGGTGCGGAAAAATTCTTTGATATTAAGTGCAGATATGGAAACTTAAAGCCTGAATGTGTTGTAGTTGTAGCTACAATAAGAGCGTTAAAGCACCATGGTGGAGTGGGTAAAACTGAATTAAATATTCCAAGTGTTGAAGCTTTAGCAAAGGGAATACCTAATTTAGAAAAGCAAGTTGAAAATATCAAGAAATTTAATGTTACACCTGTTGTTGCTATAAATAAATTTGTTACAGATAGTGATGAAGAAGTACAATTCATAAAAGATTTCTGCAACAAGATGGGAGTTAAAGTAGCATTATCAGATGTATGGGCTAAAGGTGGAGAAGGTGGAGTTGAACTTGGAAATATTGTATTAGATATTTTAGGCAATAACAATTCTGATTTTGCACCAATCTATGATGAAAAAGCTACAATTGAAGAAAAAGTATTGACTATAGCTAAAGAAATTTATGGGGCAGACAAAGTTAATTATACACCTGCTTCTATAAAACAAATTGTTGAGTTAGAAAAGTTTGGATTAGATAAGTTACCTATATGTATGGCAAAAACACAATATTCTTTATCAGATAATCCTAGTCTTTTAGCTAGGCCAGAAGGGTTTGGTATTACAGTTAAAGAGGTTAGAGTATCTAATGGTGCAGGTTTTATAATTGTACAAACAGGAGATGTAATGACTATGCCAGGACTGCCAAAGGTTCCAGCGGCAAACAAGATGGATGTATTAAAGGGTGGAGAAATAATAGGATTATTCTAAAATCTAATTTAAATTTCAATAATTTATAAAAATTAATAAGGTAAAATGAAAGATATACTATAAAATGTATATAGATAAAATATGATTACAGCGGTAGAAATGATAGTTAAATAATAGTATTATTTTAAAATAACATTTTAGCCCTTGACAAATCAACCAGAATTGTTAAAATTATATTGTTATTTTTAAGTAAATTTCTAAATTAAGGCAGCTCTTTGGGCTGCTTTTAATTTAACTATATTAAGGTGGTGCTTTCTATGATTTTACTTGTTGATGCAGGTAATACCAACATTGTTTTGGGAGTACATAATGGAGAACGATATATAGCTAGTTGGCGTATTTCGAGTGATGGGAATAAAACATCAGATGAGTATGGTATACAAGTTATGCAATTATTTAACTCAAGTGACATTAATCCTAAGGATATTACTGGAGTTATAGTTTCTTCTGTTGTTCCTAATATAATGCATTCTTTAGAAAATATGTTAAGGAAATGCTTTTGTCATGAACCTATAATAGTTGGACCAGGAATAAAAACGGGAATAAATATAAAGTATGATAATCCAAGAGAAGTTGGAGCAGACAGAATAGTAAATGCCGTTGCGGCATATGAAATCTATAAGAAACCAGTAATAATAATAGATTTTGGTACGGCTACGACTTTCTGTGCAGTAAGAGCAAATGGAGATTACCTCGGAGGATGCATATGTCCAGGAATAAGAATTGCAGCAGATGCTTTATTTGAAAGAGCTGCTAAGCTTCCTAGAGTAGAATTAGAAGTACCTAAAAATATGATTTGCAAAAATACAGTATCGAGCATGCAAGCAGGTATTTTATTTGGGTATATTGGGCAAGTTGAATATATAGTTAAAAAGATGAAGCAAGAAATGAAAGAATCTAAGTATAAGGAAGAACCACTTGTACTAGCAACAGGAGGATTAGCTAATTTAATAGCTAAAGAAACTGATGCTATAGATAAGGTAGATTCGGATTTAACATTAGAAGGACTAAATATATTATATAAAAAGAATAAGGAAATGGAAAATTAAAAATGAAAAAGTTTATGGATAGTATTGAAAAGTAAGGAGTACATTCTAGATGAAAATAGGAGATTTAACTTTTGACAATAATATATTTTTAGCCCCTATGGCAGGTGTGACAGATATATCATTTAGAGGATTATGCAAAGAAATGGGATGCGGATTAGTTTATACCGAAATGGTTAGCGCTAAAGCTTTATATTATGGAAGTGAAAATACACAAGCCTTACTTAGAATAGCAGATGAAGAAAGACCAGTGGCGGTTCAAATTTTTGGCAGGGAACCAGATATAATGGCAAATATCTGTGAAGAACACTTAAATGATAGAAGTGATATTTGCATTGTTGATATAAATATGGGCTGCCCAGCTCCTAAGATAGTTAAAAACGGAGAGGGATCTGCTTTGATGAATGAGCCAGAACTTGCATATGAAATTGTAAAGGCTATAAAAAAGGTTTCTAAAAAGCCTGTTACTGTTAAATTCAGAAAGGGATTTGATGAAGATAATATTAATGCAGTAGAATTCGCAAAGGGAATGGAACAAGCAGGAGTTGATGCAATTACTATCCATGGACGAACAAGAAAACAGATGTATCAAGGTGTTGCAGACTGGGAGATAATAAAAAAAATTAAAGAAAGTGTTTCTGTTCCTGTAATAGGTAATGGAGATGTATTTTCACCAGAAGATGCTCTTAAAATGAAAAACATTACTAATTGTGATGGCATAATGATTGCTAGAGGAAGTCAAGGAAATCCATGGATATTTAGGCAAGTCAGCAGTGCATTAAAAGGGGAAACTATTAATGAAATATCAAATAGAGAAAAAATTGAAATGTGCCTTAGACATTATGAATTAGCAATTAAATATGATGGGGAATTCAAAGCTATTAGAGAAATGAGAAAACATGCATCGTGGTACATTAAGGGTCTTCCGAGATGCACAGATATTAGAAATCAAATTAATATCTTAGATAATAGTAAAAAAGTAATTGAAATTTTAATAAAATATAAAGAAGAATTAAAAAGTAACTTTTAGCTAAATAAATAATAATTAGAATAATTTAATGATTTGGGGCATATTATTAATATTTAGAAAATCGAAGATAAGAGCATAAATTGCTTTAAGGCACGATTTGTTGACATATCAAATATGCTGATTTATAATTAGTTAAATGTTTTAAGGTTAAAAGCGTATTTTAGGCTATTTAAAAGAAATAATTAAATTTACTCTGTTTAAAAGATATAGTAATAACAGGGTTTATCTAAGTTGATTGTGCAATGCTCAATTTAAAAAAATCAATGAGCGTAATTATTAATTTAATAAATATAGAAGGTTTTAAAGGGGAGTAAAATATATGAGCCAAGCAAAACAATACTTAATGACTTATGAAGGTGTTAAAAAATTAGAAGGTGAACTTGAACATTTAAAGACAGTAAAAAGGAAAGAAATAACTGAAAAGATAAAAGTTGCATTAGGATATGGAGATTTAAGTGAAAACTCTGAATATGATGAAGCTAAGAATGACCAAGCATTTACAGAAGGAAGAATACTTCAATTAGAAAATATGTTAAAGAATGCAGTTGTTGTTGATGAATCAGAAATTCCAAGTGACATTGTTTCAGTTGGGTCAAAGGTTAAAGTTAAAGATTATGAATTTGATGAAGAAGTAGAATATTCAATAGTAGGTTCAGCGGAAGCAGATCCTATGAATTTTAAGATATCAAATGAATCACCGGTTGGAAGTGCTTTAATGGGTAAAAAAGTGGGCGCTATATTAGAAGTGATAATTCCAGATGGAGTAAATAAATTTGAAATACTAGGAATAAGTAGAAGTTAATTGGAGGTACAATATGTCAACTGAAGAAATTAGTATACAGGAATTAGAATCTCAATATAATGAACAAGAAGGTTTAAGAAGAGATAAACTAACAGAGTTACAAAATGCCGGAAAAGATCCATTTGATGTTTATAAAGTAAATAGAACTCATACATCAGAAGAGGTTAAGGCAAATTATGATACAGTAGAAGGTAAAGAAGTGACCGTTGCAGGAAGACTTATGTCTAAAAGAGGTCAAGGTAAGGTTGTATTCTCAGATATACATGATAAAGATGGGAAAATACAATTATTCTTAAAGATTGATAAAGTAGGCGAGGAAAATCTGAAACAATACAAAACATTTGATATAGGTGATTGGGTTGCAGCAACAGGTGAAGTATTTACAACAAAAACAGGTGAAGTATCAGTAAATGTAAATACTTTTGAATTAACTTGTAAATCTTTAAAGCCGCTTCCGGAAAAATGGCATGGATTAAAGGATCCTGATTTAAGATATAGACAAAGAGAAGTTGATATAATTACAAATGCAGAAGTAAAAGATACTTTTATTAAGAGAAGTAAAATTATTTCAGCAATGAGAGAATTCTTAGATACTAAGGGTTTTCTAGAGGTAGAAACTCCAATACTTGGAGCAATAGCGGGTGGTGCAGCAGCAAAACCATTTACTACTCATCATAATACTTTAGATATGGATATGTATTTAAGAATTGCACCAGAGTTATATCTTAAGAGATTAATAGTTGCTGGACTTGAAAAAGTATATGAAATAGGAAGAAACTTCAGAAATGAAGGAATGTCAGTTAGACATAATCCGGAATTTACTACTATTGAATTATATGAAGCATATTCTGACTATAACGATATGATGGAAATCACAGAAAATATGGTTGCCTATGCTTGTGAAAAGATAAATGGAACTACTAAGGTTAATTACCAAGGTACTGAAATAGATTTTATGCCACCGTGGAGAAGAATTACTATGGTTGATGCTGTGAAAGAATATTCAGGCGTAGATTTTAATGAAATTAAATCTGCTGAGGAAGCTCAAGCTATAGCTAAAGAAAAGCATTTAGAATTTGCAAAACCTTTAGATAAAGTAACAAAGGGCGAGGTATTAAATGCTTTATATGAAGAATTTGGTGAAGCAAATATGATTCAACCTACGTTTGTAATGGATTATCCAGTTGAGATTTCACCTCTTACAAAGAAGAAGAGAGGGAATCCAGAATTTACTGAAAGATTTGAAGGATTTGTATTTGGTAGAGAACTTTGTAATGCATACTCAGAATTAAATGATCCAATAGTTCAAAGACAAAGATTTGAACAACAAGCTAATGAAAGAGAACTTGGTGATGATGAAGCATATATGCTAGATGAACAATTTATGAGTGCTCTTGAGACTGGTATGCCACCAACAGGTGGGATGGGAATGGGTATAGATAGACTTACAATGTTTTTAACTGATTCAGCATCAATTAGAGATGTTCTATTATTCCCAACGATGAGACCACAAAAGTAATATAAGCTTCTATGAGTATATAATACTTTTAAAACTGAATATTTCTAATAGGATATAATGAGGATTCATATATATATTAAACAATATATATATGAATCTTTTTTTAGTTATACTATGTTGTGCGAAATAAGTTAAATGAAAAATAGTACTTTTTAGTATGGTTTTTCAGTTGTACAATAAGAAAATAAATTCGAATAATTAAAAAGCTTGAATTATTTAAAAAAGCTGATATAATAGATTAAGTAATGACGTTCCGCGATAGCTCAATGGTGGAGCACTCGGCTGTTAACCGATAGGTTGGAGGTTCGAGTCCTCTTCGCGGAGCCATTTTTTTTATACTTTTTTAATGTAAGTAGAGAAAACGAATGTATGATTTGATGTGAATTACTTACTTGGTGAGTGAATACGAGTCAGGTTTCCTTAATTATAGGTTGTAGCATATAAAATTAAATATCTGCTATAGCTTTTTTATTTTCAGGAAATTAGAAGGCCTAAAACATTAGAATAGATTAAGAAAATCGATAAGTTTGTTAAATGCGTATAATTAATTAAAAGAAAGTTGACCGGAAAAATATAAATTTTATATTTTCTGTAAAAATGGGGTTGCATAATTTAAAAAAGCTGATATAATAGATTAAGTAATGACGTTCCGCGATAGCTCAATGGTGGAGCACTCGGCTGTTAACCGATAGGTTGGAGGTTCGAGTCCTCTTCGCGGAGCCATTTTTTTATAGTTTTTTAATGTGAGTAGAGAATCCGAATATATGATTTAATGTGAATTACTTACTTGGTGAGTGAATACGAGTCAAGTTTCCTCGAATATAGGTTGTAGCATATGAAGTTGAGTTTTTGCTACAACTTTTTTTATTAAGTTTATTATTTAATATCTATGATATGCTAGAAATAGGTATATTTCAAAGCAATTTTTTGAAAGAAAAACTAATTTAATTGATAGTTGATATTATTTTATATTTTATATAAAAATGGGGTTGCATAATTTAAAAAAACTGATATAATAGATTAAGTAATGACGTTCCGCGATAGCTCAATGGTGGAGCACTCGGCTGTTAACCGATAGGTTGGAGGTTCGAGTCCTCTTCGCGGAGCCATTTTTTTTATACTTTTTTAGAAAAAAATTTAACCTTGACATATAAAGGGATTTTGTTAAAATTAATTAATGAATTGAATATACATGTTGAAAAAGAATAGTAATTTACAAATCAATTTAAGAGAAATGGTGTTTGGTGGGAGCCATTATTGATTTTAGATGAATGGAGCTTTTGAGTGTAAAGTCGAAAGATGGGCTTAAGCCAAGAAGGGTGGAACCGCGGAATTATAATTTCGTCCCTTTGTGCTTATAGCCTTTTTATTTTTATGAAAATATCAATGACTTTATAAATATTAGTTATGAAATAAAATATATTTGGAGGGATAAATAATGGCAGTAGAAAAAACAATGGATAAGATTGTAGCACTTTGCAAAAATAGAGGGTTTGTATTTCCAGGCTCAGACATATATGGTGGGCTAGCAAATTCATGGGATTACGGTCCTTTAGGTGTAGAATTTAAAAATAATGTTAAAAAGGCATGGTGGAAGAAGTTTGTTCAAGAAAGTCCTTACAATGTTGGATTAGATTCTGCAATTTTAATGAATAAAGAAGTTTGGGTTGCATCAGGGCACATTGGTGGTTTTTCAGATCCATTAATGGATTGTAAAGAATGTAAAGCAAGATTTAGAGCAGATAAGATAGTTGAAGATCATATGACAGAAAATGGTGCAGAAGTAGCTAGCGCTGATGGATGGACGAATGAACAATTAAAAGAATATATTGAAAGTAATAACATAGTTTGTCCTAAATGTGGAAAGATGAATTATACAGATATAAGAAAGTTTAATCTTATGTTTAAAACATTCCAAGGTGTTACTGAAGACGCCAAAGCAGAAGTTTATCTAAGACCTGAAACAGCACAAGGTATATTTGTAAATTTTAAAGCAGTACAAAGAACTTCAAGAAAGAAAGTGCCATTCGGGATAGCTCAAATAGGTAAATCTTTTAGAAATGAAATTACTCCTGGGAACTTTACATTTAGAACAAGAGAATTTGAACAAATGGAATTAGAATTCTTCTGTAAGCCAGGAACTGATTTAGAATGGCATAGATATTGGAAGGAGTATTGCTGGAATTTTTTACTTAACTTAAATGTAAAACCAGAAAACTTAAGAATGAGAGATCATGGTGAAGAAGAGTTATCATTCTATTCGAATGCAACTTCTGATATAGAATACTTATTCCCATTTGGATGGGGTGAGCTTTGGGGTATAGCAGATAGAACTGACTATGATTTAACTAAGCATCAAGAACATTCAGGTCAAGATTTAAGTTACTTAGATCAAACAACTAATGAAAAGTATATACCATATGTTGTAGAACCGTCATTAGGTGCTGATAGAGTTACGTTAGCATTCTTAATTGAAGCTTATGATGAAGAAGAATTAGAAGGTGGAGATGTTAGAACAGTAATGCACTTACATCCTGCATTAGCTCCGTTTAAAGCAGCTATATTACCTCTTTCTAAAAAGCTTTCAGAAAAAGCTTTAGATGTTTATGCAGATTTAAGCAAGAAGTTCAATATTGAGTTTGATGAAACAGGAAGTATAGGGAAAAGATATAGAAGACAAGATGAAATAGGAACTCCTTATTGTATAACAATTGATTTTGATACATTAGAAGATGGAGCAGTTACTATTAGAAATAGAGATACTATGGAACAAGAAAGAATTAAGATAAGTAAATTAGAAAAGTATATTGAAAAGAGCTTAGAATTTTAATAAAGAGTAAGAAAATACAGCCTGCTGATGATTTGTCAGTAGGCTGTTATAATATTTAAGTCCGCAGAGAATTTTATTTAAACAGCTAAATTGGATCTTAAAGCAATAATTTATTTTAAATATTATAATAATAGATGATAAAGGATACAATGGATAATAGCGTGTTGATATGGAATGAAAGTTTTTATAGACCAGCTAATAATAGTCAAGTAAATTTTAAAAAAAGTTAAATTATAAAAAAGTGCATAGAAAACAAACCGTTTGAAAACACGAACGGTTACAAAAAATGGAATTTAATTAAGCAATCTTG
>JAKBFR010000192.1 GCA_021837545.1 Bacillota bacterium
GGGGTTCATCTTATTCACGTTTTCTTTATAAATTATATCTGGTGATGCTTTTTTTACATAATTATATGCCCCTAAAGTTATTATTCCTTCTAAGATACCAACTACTAACAAATGTGGTATAGTCATGGCAGGAATAGATACAGATAGTCCATATGGACTATATAATGGAAATCCGAGCTTATCCTTAAAAAGTAATGGTTGAACACCAAACTCAATAGCTGCAAATAAAGCTGCAATATTAACAGAAATATATCCACCTAATAAAGCGCCTAGATATTCTCCTTTTTTGTTCGGAAAAATTTTTTTCATAAACTTAAATATATAATATGCTGAAAATGGCATTATAAAAGCCATATTGAAACAATTTACCCCGAAAGCTAGAATTCCTCCGTCTCCAAAAAATAATGCTTGAATAGCTAGGGCTATAGTAACTGAAAAAACTGCTGAATAAGGTCCGAGTAAAATAGCTACAAGAGCTGCACCAATAGCATGTCCTGAAGTCCCTCCTGGAAGTGGTATATTAAACATCATGATTAAAAATGAAAATGCTGCGGCTACTCCAAGAAGTGGCATTTTTTGCCTTGTTATTTCAGTTCTCACCTTTATACTTGCTCTTCTCCATATAGGTAGCATTATAACTCCAAAAGTTGCACAAGTTGAAGGACTTAAATAATTATCAGGTATATGCATTTGATAAGTTCCTCCTTTATAAATATATAACCTTTTGATAACTAATTTTTCAATACAGTAATGTTGTTAACTTGTATTTTATAATATTAATTAATGAATGCTTTTGATTTTTATATGTATATATTCTTCAGAATATATATGGTAATATTCTGAAGAATATTTATGGTTTAGAATATATAAATGAAAAGTATTTTTAATATTTAAGAAAATAATGCTGTAACATTTTTTAATTCTTCACGAATTTTAATAGCCTGAGGGCAATGACTTTCACATTTACCACACTCTACACATTTATCAGCTCTTTCTGAAGAAGCCACTGAACTATATCTATTCTTAAGTTCTTTTTCTGTTTCTGGTGTAATAAATAAGCTATACTCATTATAACATGCAAAATTCTTAGGAATATTTACTCCTACTGGACAAGGCATACAATATTCACAAGCTGTACAGTTAACTTTTATTCTTTCTTTAAATACCTTCTTAACACCATCCATTATTTCTAATTCTTTTTTTGTTAAAGAATTAGGTGCTGCAACACTTGCAGTCTTTATGTTTTCTGTAACATTGTCCATTATGTTCATACCACTTAATACTACAGACACCTCTGGATGATTCCATACCCATCTTAATGCCCATTCAGCTGGAGTTCTTTTAATCTCTGCTTTATCAAAAGTATTCATAACTGCTTCTGGAAGGTTTTTAACTATTTTACCACCTCTAAGTGGCTCCATAATAACAACTCCTAAGCCTTTATTCGCAGCATATTGTAATCCTTCTGTTCCAGCTTGGAAGTTTTCATCTAAATAATTATATTGTATTTGGCAAAAAGACCAATCATAATAATCTACTATTCCTTTAAATACATCTAACTTGTCATGGAAAGAAAATCCTGCATATCTTATTCTACCATCTTTTATTGCAGAATCTAAAAATTCATTTATTCCTAATTTCTTTAAGTTTTCCCACATACCTTCATTTAAAGCGTGCACTAAATAAAAATCTATTTGATTTGTTTGAAGACGTGCCAATTGTTCATTTAAATATTTGTCCATATCTTCTCTAGTTTTTATTAACCAACTAGGAAGTTTTGTTGCTAAGTTAACTTTTTCTCTATATCCATCTTTCAAAGCTCTACCTACAAACGGTTCACTTTCTCCTCCACTCCCCATTCCAGTTCCATGATAAGGATATGCAGTATCTACATAATTAACTCCTTCGTCAATAGCATGACGAATCATATTAATAGCTTTTTCATCATCAATTTTAGTAGTATCCCCATTAATAATAGGTAACCTCATACATCCAAAACCTAAAGCTGAAACCTTTTCATTTGTCTTTCCAAGTGTTCTGTATAACAAAATAACTCCTCCTTAAATAATCATATCATTTAATAAATTAATATATGTTTATTCTACATCTTAGAGTATACTCAAAGTCAACACTTTTTTGAAAATATAAAATTAGATTTTTTTAATTAGATTTTACAAATTTATGCCCTTAAAGTATACTCTAATATATATAATATATTAAAACTTGTAGGAGGAAATATATAATGGGATACAGTATTGCTCAAGTAGCCGAAAAAACTCATTTAACTGCACATACTCTTAGATACTATGAGAAAGAAGGTTTATTACCTTTTGTAGATCGTAGTGATTCTGGAAACAGAGATTTCAAAGATAAAGATTTAGAATGGCTTGAACTGATTTGTTGTTTGAAAAATACAGGTATGCCTATAAAGCAAATCAAAGAATTCATTCGATTATGCCTTAAAGGTGATAATACTCTTGATGTTCGTAGAGAAATATTTATAACCCATCGTGAAGAAGTTATAAATCAAATGGCTGAATTACAAAAGAATCTTGATAAGATAAATTGTAAAATTAATTATTATGATTGTGCTTGTAAAAAAAGTGTATAAAACATATGAAATCAAATAACAGACAAAAAGTTCTTGTCTGTTATTTGATATGTCTTATATAGACCATAAAGTAACTAATTCCTTCAGATCCTATATCAAGTATTGAATAAATATTGTAGCCAATCCTAGGAAGAAGAAAAATCCTAAAACATCAGTAAATGTTGTTACGAAAATTGATGATGCTAATGCTGGATCAATCTTTAGTCTTTTAAGAACTACAGGAACAATAAAACCTGTGACAGTTGCAACTATCATATTTAAAATCATTGCAACTCCAATTATTATTCCGAATGCAATATTTCTCTCCCAAATGAATCCTAGTATTGCTATTACAGTACCAATAACTACTCCTGTTATTATTCCAATATAAAATTCCTTTGCTAATACACGTTTAATATTTTTATAATTTAATTCTCCAAGTGCCAATCCCCTTACAATTATAGTTAACGTTTGAGTTCCTGCATTTCCACCCATGCCTGAAACTATAGACATAAATGTTGCAAGCGAAACAACTTTTTCAATAGTTCCTTCAAACAAGCCTACAATAGCCGATGCAAAAATAGCTGTTAGAAGATTTATAAGTAACCACGGTAATCTATACTTTACAGAATCTCTCAAAGGACCATTAATCTTTTCTTCATCAGCAACACCACCAAGACGATTAATATCCTCTATTCCCTCATCTCTTATAATTTGCATAGCATCATCTACTGTTATTATTCCAAGTAATCTATTTGAGTTATCTACTACAGGCATACTTAAAAAACCATATTTGGCAAATTTATTACCAACTTGCTCTTGATCCATATCAAATGGAATTGTTGGTATTTCTGTATTAATTATACTTGAAATCTTTGTATCAAAATCATTAATAACAATATCTTTTAGAGAGATTGATCCTTTTAATCTATCAAAAGTATCAATTACATAAAGATCATAAATATTTTCACTATTTTCTTTAGTTTTTTGCAAATATTTTAATGTATCTTTAATAGTCATACTCTCTCTAACAGAAATAAATTCAGTAGCCATAATACCGGCTGCAGTATCTGGAGCATAACTTAATAATTGACGAACATTTCTTGCATCATCAACTGTCATCTTTGATAATAGCTTATTTGATTCTTCTTCATCTAACATCCCTAAAAGATCAGCTAACTCATCTGATGACATTTCTTCTACTATATTTTTTTGCTTATTATCTCCAAACTTAATCAGTATTTCATATTTTTCTTTGTCTTCTGCCTCATCTATAATTGCTGCAATTGTTTTTTCAGGTAATCTATTTAGTATATCTAAACTATCCTCTGGATTTTCGCGTAATATATCAAGAATATCTACCGGATGAATATTTTCCATATATTTATTTATA
>JAKBFR010000193.1 GCA_021837545.1 Bacillota bacterium
TTATAAATTTTCTCTGTTACATTCCATCTATCTGGGCAGTTTAACACTACAATTATAACATCTTTACCATTATTGTTAACTGAAGAAACTAAGCATTTGCCTGCCTGGCCTGTAGATCCTGTTTTAACACCATTTGCTCCAGGAATTTTCCATAGTATTTTATTTATATTATTATAGTCCCTTGTAAAATTATATTTTTCTTTTGAAATTTCTTTACTTCCTACAATTTCTCTAAATAAATCATAATCCATGCCTTTAGCTGTAAGTATTGCTAAATCATATGCTGAAGAATAATGCTCACTACTATCTAGTCCATGAGGAGATTCAAAATGTGAATCAAATATTCCAATTCCCCTAGCATAATGATTCATTATCTCTGAAAAACCTTCTATTGAGCCTCCTAATTCTTCAGCAATAGCTATTGCTGCATCATTTCCAGACTTAAACATAAGTCCAAAAATCAACTCCTTTAAAGCAATCTCCTCATTTGCTTTGTATCCTACAGTAGAACCTCTAACGCTAGCTGCTTTTTTACTTATAGTCACTTTTTTATTCAAATCCCCTTGCTCAATAGCAATAAGTGAAGTAAGTATTTTTGTTGTACTTGCCATTGGAATTATTTCATATGCATTTTGTTCATATAGAACTGTACCACTCTCTTTGTCCAAAGCAATTGCAGATCTTGCATTTACTCTTAAATTAGTATTATCTTTACTTTTTGCATTTACACTTATACATAAAACTTGAGTAAAAATAAGGCTCAGTAATATTATTGAAATATTTTTAATACCTTTCCTCATTATTAATCACCTTCTAATCTTACTATTTGATTCTAGTTTACCTTTAAAATTATTTTTTAAACCTAGTTTACGTAATTTTTTAGGTTTATTTTTTTTAAATTAGTCAATACTTAGGGATATGAAGGAAATAACAAATCAAAGATGCGATGAGAAGTTCTTATATGCAAGCATAGCTGCTCTTTTCTAATGTATACGAGTAGAGCTTCCTCATGACGCAAAATAGAATAGCATACTGACTTGTTATTTTTTGAATGTCCCTAATTAAGTAGATAGAGTTTGGAGGGAATTCATGAAATTATTTTTTATTTTCTTTGTGATTTTATTAATATTTTTTATCCCTATTCCTATTAAGTTTAATATTTACTATTCTTTAGTAAATTATTATGTGAAATTATATGGACTTACTATTATTTCGAAAAAAAAATCTGCACATAAAAAAAAGCGTTATCATGAAGCTAAACCTTCACTCAAAAAAGAACATGAATTTTTTTCAAGTTTTTATAATAAGGTAGATTTGAAATACATAGACTATAAATCTTTAATTTCAACTTTCTATAATTTAAAATTTAAACCTTTATTAAAAACGAAATTTTCTTTAAATTATTCACTAAATGATGCTGCTAAAACTGCGATTTTTTATGGAATTTTATATCAAACACCACCTTTAGTCTATCTCCTTATAAATATTCCTTTTCAAACTTATAAGTTTAATTTCAAAATTAATCCTATATTTGAAGATAAGTTTTTACTAAGAATTGAAACTTCAAGTATAATTTTCATATCATTTGCAAACATTATATATATAATAATTATTTTATTTAAATTTAGAAAAAAACAAGGGAGGTGACCTTTTAGGCATATTATACAAAAATAAAAGTGATTGTTAGCTTCAGGCTAATTTATTATTTTTTAAATATGCTTTAATTGGGACTATTATGTCAAGTGAACAACAAGTTGAAAATTTAATTAAAAGTACTATGGAAAATCTTAAAAGTATGGTTGATGTAAATACAGTAATTGGAACTGCTGTTGAAACCAAGGATGGATCATATATAATTCCAGTTTCAAAATTAAGCTTTGGCTTTGCATCTGGTGGGAGTGAATATTCTTGTCAAGAACACCATACTAGTAGCACAGCATTTCCTTTTGGTGGTGGTACTGGAGCTGGAGTTTCAGTTAAGCCAGTTGCATTTTTGGTTGTTAAAGAAGATGGAGTTAGAATGCTACCTGTAGATCAAGATACTACTTATGATAGAATAGTTGATACTGTTCCACAAATTTTAGATATTGTAAAAAGCTTAATAAAAGATTTATGTAAAAAGAATAAAAATTATGATAATGGTAATACTACTAATGTTGATAATAATTCTGTTGAAAATACCCCTAAAGAGAATTATTCCACAAATGATCATAATATTTAACTAACTCCTAATTTTTTAATTCAAAAAGAGAAATAGTATGCTGATTTATTCCGCAAATCTATTTCTCTTTTTTATTATTCTGCCTCCAGTTCATTTACTTGGAAATCTTCTTGCCCAAACAAATCTAAAGATGGAAGCCCCTTCAAATCTTTTAATTCAAATTGTCTTAGGAATTCTTCTGTTGTCCCATATAAAATTGGCCTCCCTGGAACGTCTAGCCTTCCAAGTTCTTTTATAAGTTCCTTTTCCATAAGTCTTTGAATTGCACTTTCAGACTTAACGCCTCTAATCTCATCAATGTCTATTCTTGTTATAGGCTGTTTATAAGCTACTATTGCCAAACTTTCTATAGATGCTTGTGATAAAGATTGTCTCTTGTTTTTCTTCAAGAGTTTTTGTACATAATCAGCATTTTGTGCTTTTGTAACTAATTGATAACTTCCTTTTATACATATTATTTTTATTCCTCTAGTAGAAGCTTCATATTCTTCCATCATTTCTTCGATAATAATTTCAATATGTTTAGATTTTTCATCAAGATGATTTATTAATTCTTGCAAACTTAAAGGTTCGCCACTCGCAAACAGTAAAGATTCTATTGCTGATTTAAGCGAATCCTTTTTTAAATCATCCATAAACGGAATTTGAATTCCTTGATTATGCATCTTCTGATCTCCTCTCGATTAATATCTTCATAAAATTATCACTTTGGTAAACCTTAACCATCCTTTGTTTAATCATTTCAAGTAAAGCTAAGAATGTTACAACACACTCTAATTTATTTTCGCAACTTTCTATAAATTCTGAAAAACTATTAATATTTTCATTTTTTAACTTGTCCATTATATACTCTAATTTATCTTCTATCTTATATTGGTCTACATATATTTTTTTCTGAATTATATTATTTCTATTTTGCTTATTATTAAAAATTTCTAATAAATTATTGTAAATATAGAATAGATCAATTAGGTGTATATCTTTTAATAAATCTTTTGTAGAAACAACTTCTCGTTTATCTTCTATTAATTCCGGTTTTTTCCCATATACTTCACCTGCACTAATATATCTTTCTTTAAAGAATACTGAGACACCTTTTATTTTCTTGTATTCTATAAGTTTTTCTATAAGATTTTTCTCATAATCTTCTTCATTTTCCTCTTCTTTTTTAGGCTTAGGCAATAAATACTTGGATTTTATTTCTATCAAAGTAGCAGCAACTACTATAAATTCAGATGTTATTTCTAAATCCATTGTCTTCATATCATTAAGATACTTTAAATATTGATTAGTTATTTCAAATATCTTTACATTATATATACTCATTTGATTTTTCTTTATAAGATGTAATAATAAATCAAATGGTCCTTCAAAATCATTAATTTTAATCTTTGGAAGTTCCATATTTTATCTTATACCTCCGTTATAAATTCAATTTCATTAAGTTAATTTTTAATAACAAGTACTTTATTGTACAGAATAACAATTTATATAAAAATGCGCATGCACAAATCTTAAAGAAAAATACTTGTCCAAACTATTGTTTTTTTAATGACACATTTTTGCCAATATATATATAATAACAATTAAAGTCATTCAAAACAAGAGATATTAAATTCTCCATAATTAAGAATACCGTATTTTGGGGTATTTAAAAATAAAATCGACATATATGCCAATCTAGCTTATAATTGCATTATAGGTATAAATTACATTTTTTTCAATTTGCTTAAGAACATTTGTATTAAAATTGAGAATATTA
>JAKBFR010000040.1 GCA_021837545.1 Bacillota bacterium
ATTAAAGTCTCTGCCTTCTTTGGCTATTAATGAGGGATTGGTTGTAACACCACATATTACTCCCATTTCATTTGCTTCTTTTATATGCTCTATGTTTGCTGTGTCTAAAAAAAATCTCATTTCCTCAACATCTCCTCTTTAACTATTACTTATATTATTTTTTATTTATGTCTATTTTATTGTCCATAATATGCATTTGCACCATGTTTTCTAAGATAGTGTTTATCTAAAAGATGTTGTTTAACACCTTTTACATCATTATTTAAAGTCATTGTTTTATATGCCATTTCAGCCACCTTATCTAATACTACTGCATTATAAACTGCTGAATTAGCATCTTTTCCCCAAGCAAATGGACCATGATTTTTAACTACAATAGCAGGAACTTCTAATGGATTTTTATCTCCAATTGTTTCTACTATTACATTTCCTGTTTCTTTTTCATATTCTCCACTAATTTCTTCATCAGTTAAGTCACGAGTACATGGAATATCCCCATAGAAATAATCCGCATGAGTTGTTCCAAAAGCGGGTATGAACATTCCTGCTTGAGCAAAAGTTGTTGCCCATTCTGAATGAGTATGAACAACTCCTCCAACACTCGGATAAGTGTTATACATAACTAAATGAGTTGCTGTATCAGTTGAAGGTTTATATTTCCCTTCAATAATATTTCCATTTAAGTCTATAACCACCATATCTTCTGCTTTCATAGTGTCATAATCAACACCACTTGGCTTTATTACTACTAGGCCTGTTTCTCTATCAATTTCGCTTACATTTCCCCATGTATAAATTACAAGTCCTTTTCTTTGTAGTTCCATATTTGCTTCATAAACTTTTTCCTTTAATTTTTCTAACATAATATCCTCCTTAATTCAATTAAGAGTTAATGCCCTTTATGGGTATCCCCTGTGGACAATGTATAGTTAACGGCTAATGATAAAACCACTACGTGATTTCTATTAAATGATCTTATATGTGCTTTAAAACCTTCACATACAATCTTGTTGTATGTATGTACGTACAAGAGTGTATATAATAATAAATATATATTAACATTCATCTTTGCTTCAAGTATTTAAAACTTCAAACTACTGTAAAGCAAAGATAAAAAATTAAACTCTAGAACATGAATCTCTAACAATAAGCTCAGCACTATATGTATATTGAGGTTTATCTATTCTTCCTTCAATCATATCAATAATACATTTTGCTGCCTTTATCCCCATTTCTTCCTTTGGATGTTTTATTGTTGTAAGCTTAACATCCGATGAAACTGCTAAGCTAGAATCATCAAAACTTACAATTGATAAATCTTTAGGTATTTTTATACCTTCTTTTCTACAATTGTCTATTACTCTTAAAGCAACTTTATCATTATAACAGACGATTGCTGTTGGTCTATTTTCAAGGCTTAATATCTTTTTTGTAAATTGATTTATGTACATTTCTTCGTTATCAGTTATGTATTCTCCTACTATATTTTTGTCAAAACTCAAATCGTATTCTTTAAGAGCTTTTATATAACCTTTTCTACGTTTTTCACCTTGTAGATCATCTGCTTTAAATATTGCAGCAATATTCTTATGACCAAGTTCTAACAAATAATTTGTTAGTTTATATCCACCTTGTTCATCATCTACTATAATGAAAGCAGAATTTTCTTCATCACAATTAGCATTTATTGCAATGTATTTTATGTTGTTCTTTTCTAATTTTTTTATACTTTCATGGTGCAAATTATTTATAGTACTTTGTGCTGGTTCTACTATTAGCCCAGCTATATCTTGATTTATAATATTTTCAAAACAAATTCTTTCATTTTCAATATCGTTATTACTATTAAATAACAATAAATTATATCCCTTTTTTCTAAGCTCCTCTTCTATACCTGCTATAATTTTAGGAAAAATATAATCTGATATATACGTTGTAAGTACCGCAACATTTTTCTTAACTTCATTTGTTTTTTTATTAGAGTAAAAACTTCCTTTTCCTCTTTCTTTATATATCCAACCTTCTTGAACTAAATAACTAAGTGCTTGCCTTACGGTATGCCTACTTACATTAAACAGAGTGGCTATTTCATGTTCAGAAGATAATTGTTCTCCTGAGAAAACCTTATTCTCTTCTATAAGATTTATATAATATTTTTCAATAATCTCGTGTTTTGTTTCAGATTCTTTCATTATTTATCAACTACTTCCATTCAAATAGAGTATGCACTACTTTTCTTAAAATATTAAATTTCAGAAGTTGTACGCACTTGATGATTTGATTATATATCCATTTTATTATTATATCAATAGTTTTTACGAATTATTTATTTAATTAAATTGAAACATCTCACTGTATCGTATATTTTTAATTATACATTATACAACATAGTGTTTACTTAAATCATCAATATAAGTCTATCCTAATATGTACTCTATTTTTCTTTTGTTTTATAAAAAAATTATTAATAAACTTTCCGTTTTTCCCTTGTATGTACAATATTATTATATTATAATATACTTGTACATACATCATAGTTTGTTTGTATTTATAAAAATGTATACTGAAATCCAATAAATATTTTATTATGTAGGAGGAATGTTAAATGATCAAGTTAAAAAATTATGAATTTTGGTTTGTTACAGGTAGTCAGCCTCTTTATGGTCCTGAAGTAATAGATCAAGTATCCGACAACACTAAAAAGGTTGTTGAAGGGTTAAATTCTAAAGCTCTACCTTACAAAATTGTATTTAAAACAGTTGCTACTAATTCTGATTCAATCAGAAAAGTGTGTAATGATGCTAATATTTCTGAAAATTGCGCTGGTATAATCACTTGGATGCATACATTCTCACCAGCTAAGATGTGGATTCATGGTTTAACAGAACTTAGAAAGCCATTACTTCACCTTCATACTCAATTTAACAAAGAAATTCCTTGGGGAACAATTGATATGGACTTCATGAATTTAAACCAGGCAGCTCATGGAGATAGAGAATTTGGATATATTGGAGCTAGACTTGATATAGCTCGTAAAATAGTAGTTGGTCACTGGACAGATGATTCTGTTGCAGCTGATATAGCTAAATGGATGGCTCCTGCTGTTGCTGTTACTGAAGGACGTAGCATTAAAGTTGCTCGTTTTGGGGACAACATGAGAGATGTTGCTGTTACTGATGGTGATAGAATTGAAGCTGAAATTAAATTTGGTTGGACTATAGATTACTATGGTGTTGGCGACTTGGTTAAATCAATGGCTAACGTTACTGAGGGTCAAATTGATGAACTTATGGCTGAATATGCTTCATTATATGATATAGATCCTAATTCTTCAATAGATTCAATTCGTGAACAAGCTAAAATTGAAATTGGCTTAAGAACTTTCTTAGATGCAAAAGGATATACGGCTTTCACAACTAACTTCCAAGCACTTCATGGATTGAAACAGCTTCCAGGACTTGCTGCTCAACATTTAATGGCTGAGGGTTATGGATTTGGTGCTGAAGGAGATTGGAAAACTGCTGCACTTCTTAGAGCTATGAAAATCATGGCTGAAGGAAAAGGTACAGGCTTAATGGAAGATTATACTTACAATCTTGATTCTGAAAATGGATTAATTCTTGGTGCACATATGCTTGAAATTTGTCCAACACTTGCTGCAACAAAACCAGTTATTGAAGTACATCCACTTGGAATTGGAGATAAAGAAGATCCTGCTCGTTTAGTATTTAAAGGAGCTTCTGGTCCTGCAGTTGCTGCTTCATTAATAGATATGGGTAACAGATTCCGTTTAATTGTTAATAGTGTTGATGCTGTTGAAGTAACTGAAGATATGCCTAACTTACCAGTAGCAAGTGTTCTTTGGAAACCACAACCATCATTAAAAGAAGGTGCTAAAGCATGGATTATTGCTGGTGGTGCTCATCATACTAGTTTCTCTTTCATAGTTGATGAAGAACAATTAGTAGACTGGGCTGATATGGTTGGTATCGAATGCGTATTAATTAATAATGATACTAAACTTTCAACTTTCAAAAATGAATTAAGATTTGCTAGCGTTGCTTGGAAGTAAGTTAAAATCTTCGCCTAATTATTTTATTTCATAAAAATTCAAAATAAAACTTGATTTACTTTGTTTGTTTGTTAAGTAAGTTAGAGTAATAAAATATAAAATATTATTGTTCTAAAACGGATACCCCTCCGTTAATAATACTATTTATTATATTCCCTCCATTAGTAAAAGACAAAGTCTGCGAAACAGACTTTGTCTTTTTTATTCTTAGGAATTAAATCTAGGTATAATAGAAAACTATTAATTTAGTATACCTTATTCAATTATAGGATGCCTTAACTCTACAATAGTTCCTTCCCCATAAATACTTTTATATGTTAGTCCATATTCTTCACCATACATAAGTCGTATTCTTTCATTTACATTAAAAATTCCATATCCCATTTCTGTTCCTTTTTCGCTACTATTTGTAAGCATTCTATTTATTTTATGTAATGCTTCCTCTTCTATTCCTTTTCCATTATCTTTTATAATAAAGCATAATAAATCGCCTTCAATCTTCCCCGTTATTGAAATTTTTCCATTTCCTCTTTTCTCTTTAATACCATGATAAATTGCATTTTCTACTAATGGCTGCAATATTAATTTTATTAATTTATAATTAAACATGTTTTCGTCAAAATCAATTTCATAATCTAATTTGTCTTCATATCTTATTTTCTGTATAGTTAAGTAACTTTGTAAATGATTCAATTCTTCTTTTACACTTATTATTTCTTTTCCTTTGCTTAAACTGATTCTAAGCAAATTAGTAAATGCCTCTATTATTTCCACTATATCCTGTTCATTGTGTTCTTCTGCCATCCATCTTATTGTATCTAACGTGTTATACATAAAATGTGGCTTAATTTGAGCTTGAAGTACATTCATCTCAGCAATTCTTTTATTTTTCTCCTCTATTTGTACCAAGTTTATAAGGTTATTAATTTCCTTTACCATGGTATTAAATGAACTTCCAAGCTCACCTATTTCATCACTATATTTAGTATTAAAAGATACTGTCAAATCTCCTTCTTGAGCTCTTCTCATTAATTGTTTCAATTTTTGAATTGGCTTTACGATAGATCTTGTAAAAATCACAACTAACCCTTCTGCAATTATTAATGCTACAATACCAATAATCAAAGAATAATATCTTATATATTTTATTACACGCAATCCTTCGCTTTCAGGGAATACACCAATTGTTTCCCATCCTGTATATTTTGATGAAACCTTAGTTAACTGATAATTTTCTCCATTTATACTTTTCATTATTATTTCATTATTAATATTTTCTATCCAATCATTATTAATTCTATAAACAATATTATTAACAGGTGTATATACTATATTTTTATCACTATCCACAATGTATATAAATCCGGCTGTTCCCGGCTTTGAATTTTCGATAAAACTTTTTATAACATCCAGTTTTATATCAATAAGTATCACGCCTTTTATTTCTTTGGTATTATAATCTACCACTGCCTTGGACATTGAAAAAACTTCATCAGCAGAATAACGAAATATATTATCAATATTTCTTCCTATTGGTTTAGTAAATAAATGTATTTTATCTGGTTCGTTATATGATTTTGAATACCAATCTTCATACACTAATGAATCTCTTGATACCTTATTCATAACATCACTTATATATCCACCGTTAGTGTTTACAATCATTATTCCAGCTATTTCTGGATTGAACTTAATAAAATTATATATTGGCTTATAAGCATCATCTTCTATATCATTGCTTTCTAGCTTATTCTCATTAAAAAATTTTAATATTCTAGGATCAGTAGACATATAATTAATTATATTTTCAGTGTTATTTACATAAGACTCCATACTGTTATTTATTTGCTTTATTATTTGCTTTGTATTTTCATTTTGCGAATGATTTATTGAATCTTTATATAGTAAATTTCCTAAAGTAGTTATTGTAATTGTTACTGCTAAAATTACTACAAAAAAATATAATATAAGCTTATAACCAATACTTTTATTCATAAAATGTATTTTTATATTATTCAAATCATCCACTCCAATCCATGCATATATTATATTCCTTATATAAAACAAAGTGTAGAGTTTTATTATTATAAACTCTACACTTTGTTTTCTGCACATTAAATAAAATAACATCTTAGTATTTTTATTTGCTTTATTTCATATCCCTTATAGATATTTTATTAACTTATTGGTATGGGAACTTTTCGTTTTTCATCCCTAATAACAATTATTCTTTGTAATACTATAAATATAAATAATAACATTCCAACCGCTATCTTTGTCCACCAAGAATTTAGTGTTCCATCGAACATTATAAGACTTTGTATAATTCCTGTTGTTAGGACACCAAATAATGGTCCTATAATATATCCATAACCTCCAGTTAAAAGTATGCCTCCTATTACACAGGCTGCTATTGCATCCATCTCCATTCCATTGCAGTGGAGACCATATCCTGAAAGTGTATATATTGTAAACAATAATCCACCTAATGCTGAACAAAATCCAGAGAATGTATATACTAGTATTTTGGTTCTTTCTACTGGTAATCCCATTAATTTAGCTGAATTTTCATTACCGCCAACAGCATATATTGTTCTACCAAACTTTGTGAATTTAAGCATGTAAGATGCTGCAATTACAACTAATAAGCTTACTACCACATTAATTGATATAAATGCTCCTGGTATTATTGGTATTCTAAATGATGAGATTTTAGTAAATACAGGATTATCAATAGTAATTGTATCTATGCTTATAATATAGCTTGATCCTCTTGCAAAGAACATACCTGCAAGGGTTACTATCCACGGATGTAATTTAAATTTTTGAATTAAGAATCCTTGAATTGTCCCAAAAATCATTCCCACCACAAGCACTATTATCATTACTAAAAATGGATTTACTCCTTTTTGTAATAAACTTGCAGTTATCATACTTACAAGAGCTATCATAGCCCCTACTGAAAGATCTATTCCACCAGTTAATATCGCTACTGCTTCTCCAATTGCAACTACTATCAAATATGCATTGTCTATAAATAAATTTGTAAATACTTGTGGTGATAAAAATCCTTTGTACAAAACTGATCCTATTAAAAATAATCCAATAAATAATGAAATTGTAGCATAAATTGCAATATAATCTTTATTTATTTTAAATAACCTTGTCTTCTCTATGGATTTATTCATGCACCAATCACCTCTTTTTCTTTTAAAGTGACCTTATATTTCTTGTTTATATTTAGCGTTTTTCTAAATTCAGGAGATTGAATTATGCATACAACTATAACAACTATAGCCTTAACCACTAATGTGATTTCTGGTGCAACTCCCAAACTATAAATTGTTGTTGTTAATGTTTGAATAAATAAAGCACCTACTACAGTACCTCCAAGATAAAATCTTCCTCCAGACATAGAAGTTCCTCCTATAACTGTTGCAAGTATTGCATCAAGTTCTAGCCATAATCCTACGTTATTAGCATCTGCACTCTTTATATTAGAACATAGAATTATACCTGCTATACCTGCAAGCATTCCGCATATAATATAAAGCGAAAACACAACTTTTTTAGATTGAATTCCTGCAAATTTACAAGAGTTACTGTTAACACCTATAGATTCTATAAACAATCCGAGTGCCGTTCTTCTTATTAATATATACATAGTAAATGCAGCTATAAGTGCAATAAATATTGCTACTGGAAGTAGTATATATCCAGTTCCTATAAATATAAAATCTTTATTAGTAAAAGTTAATATTTGACCTCCAGTTATGAGTTGGGCAATTCCTCTACCTACTATATACAAAATTAATGTTCCAACCATGGGTTGAACTCCAATATAAGAAACCAAAAATCCATTCCATACTCCACATAATACTCCACTAAATACACCTATTAATATAGCTAGCGGTACAGAACCACCATCAACTATGACAGTTGCAGATAAGGCTGCACTTATTGCAATTATAGAACCCACTGAAATATCAATTCCTTGAGTTGCAATAACGAGTGTCATTCCTATAGATATAAGTATAAGAGGTGCTGCACGGTTTAATATATCTATTGTGTTTCCAAATAAATGTCCATCTTTCATAGTTATACTTAAAAAACTTGGTGTCATAATAAAATTAACTAAAAGTAATATTATCAAGCTTGTTGCTGGCCAAAATATTTTTGCACTATAAAATTTCTGAAGCATATTTCTATCTTTTTTATTTTTCATATTAATTTGCACCGCCTGCTATAGTCTTCATTATGTTCGATTCTTCAATTTCATCTCCAGCTAATTCTCCTATGATATTTCTATCTCTGAGTACTATTACCCTATCACAGCACTTAATAACTTCTGAAAGTTCTGAAGAAATAAATAAAATTGTCATACCTTGCTTAGCTAATGCTAGTATTAATTCCATTATTTCTCCTTTTGCTCCGATATCTATTCCTCTTGTTGGTTCGTCTAAAATCAAAAGCTGTGGTTCTGTTGCAAGCCATCTAGCTAAAATTACTTTTTGTTGATTACCACCACTTAAATTACTTATTTTTTGCTCCATACTAGGAGTCTTAATTTTAAGTAAATCTATATACTTTTGCGAAATTTCTTGCTGTTTTTTCATTGATAAATATTTAAATATACCCCTGTTTGCTTGTAAGGCTAATATTATATTCTCTCTTATTGTTAAATCTCCAACTATTCCCTCCACTTTTCTATCTTCTGGACAAAATCCAAGTCCCTCTTCAATTGCTTTTTGAGGATATATATATGAATACTTCTTTCCATTTATCATTATATTTCCGCTAGTTGATTTATCTATCCCAAATATTGCCCTTGCACATTCACTTCTACCCGATCCAAGAAGTCCTGCAAATCCAAGAATTTCTCCTTTTTTAATCTCCATATTAAATGAATTTATTGTTCCAACTCTACCAAAATTATTTATTGTTATTAAATTTCCTCTTTTTATATTATTGCTTTCTTTCTTTATTCTTGTACTCTTTTCTATTTCACCATAATCTTTACCTATCATTTTAGAAACTAAATCAATTCTAGAAAGTTTGTCCGCATCATATGTTCCAACTAATTCTCCATTTCTAAGGACTGTAATCTTATCTGAAACTTCATATACTTGATCTAAAAAGTGAGTAACGAATATTATTGACATTCCTTCTTCTCTAAATTTCCGCATAATTTTAAATAATTGTTTAACTTCATTATCATCTAAGCTAGATGTTGGTTCATCAAGAATTAATATCCCTTTTGAAATATCTACAGCACGTGCAATTGCTACCATTTGTTGTACTGCTACTGAATAATTATTTAATGCTTTTTTTACATCTATTTTTAAATTCAGTCTCTCTTGTAGTAATTTTGTTGCATCCTCATTTATTTTTTTCCAATCAATGCTTCCATTTTTTAGAGGCTCACGCCCAATATATATATTTTCAGCAACTGTCAAATTTGAACATAAATTAACTTCTTGATAAACAGTACTTATTCCATAGGTTTGAGCTTCTTGTGTGCATGAAATTTTTATTTCTTTTCCTCTAAGTATAATTATTCCTTCATTTATCTCATAGACACCTGTAAGTACCTTTATTAAAGTTGATTTTCCAGCTCCGTTTTCTCCCATAAGCGTATGGATTTCTCCCTTTTCAAGAGTAAAATCAACATTTGAAAGAGCTCTAACCCCCGGAAAAATCTTACTTATACCTTTCATTTCTAAAACTATATTAGAATCGCTCATTTATATCCCTCCTCTTATTTTATATGTACGTACTACTATCTTCTAAGATTGTGCTTATGTTTTAAATGTATATCCAAAACTAGAAATAAAGGGTACTCTTTTGTGCAGTGTTACTTCTGATAATTTGGCTGTAGGTATTTCTTCATTAGAAGTTTTTCCATTTATGCTTGTCCCGAACTTACCTCTGAAGCAGGCATAAATGGTGCAACTTATGATGTTAAATGAGAATCCAAATTTCACATTTAGTTATTCGAACTTACTAAGTGAACAAAGTAAATTGAATCTCATTTTCCCACAACCTAATTCTCAGTAACCGGAATAAAAGAGTTCCCTTTATTTTTATTAGTTATATTAATAAGTCTAGTATTTTCTATTAGGTAATTCAGCAGCTGCATCCTTTTGTAAGAATTGGCTTTCCTTAGACTTTATAGATCTTTCTACTTCTTTGCCATCTAATATACCTTTAGAAACTTCTAATAATTGTGGTCCTAGCAATGGATTACATTCAATAATTGCATTAGATTTACCAGCAGCCATTAATTCAAACATATCTTTAATACCATCAACTGAAACTATAAATATATCTTGTCCTGGTTTTTTACCATATTCTTCTATAGCTTGAACAGCTCCAACTGCCATATCATCATTATGAGCCCATAGTACATTTATCTTATCTCCATCTGATTTTAAGAAAGCTTCCATAACTTCCTTACCCTTTGCACGAGTAAAATCGCCAGTTTGTGATTTTATAATTTTATAGTTAGGGCAATCTTTTATTGTGTCATTAAATCCTTGTTGTCTTCCAACCATAGCAGTTGATCCAACAGTTCCTTGAAGTTCTGCTATGTTAAGTTGTGCATCTTTACCAAACTTATCTATTATAACTTGAGCTGCTTTTTTTCCTTCTTCCACCATGTCTGAACCTAAGAAGCATTTATAAAGTGATTCATCTGCAACTGTTACTTTTCTATCAACAATTACTACTGGAATCTTAGCATCCTTAGCTTCTTGCAAAACTGTATCCCATCCTGTCTCAACAACTGGATCTAAAGCAATTATATCTACCTTTTGTGCTATAAATGATCTTATCGCTTTTATTTGATTTTCTTGTTTTTGTTGACCATCAGAGAACTTCAACTCAAAATTAGGATCTAAAGTTGGAATTGTTTTTATAGAATCAGTCTCTGCAGTTCTCCAACCACTTTCTGCACCAACTTGAGCAAAACCAATTACCTTCTTAGCTGATGAGCTATCTTTTGCTGATTCTGCTGTTCCTGCTGGGTTTGATCCACCACAGCCTGCGAGCATACCTACACACAAAACTGCACTTGCCACTAAAGCAAACATTTTTTTTAATTTCATAATTAATTCCCCCTATATTTATGATTTAGTTTTCATATTTTCATTATATAATCTCAATCCTAAATTGTATTTGTACTAATCAGCACTTTTGTACACTTTTGTTAATTTAAGTAAATTTTTTATAAAAATATATATTTTTCTAGTTTTTTAAACTTTCTTTAGTAATCTTATTACATTCCAATATTACTTTTTTAGGAATTTCCTCTTTTTTATTTAATATTTTAAGAGCATACTCTACAGCTTCTTTTCCGCCTGTTTCACAAGTAAAAGTTCCTTGCAATATACCGTTCTTAACCAACTCTATTCCACCCTCGCGACCTTCAAGCCCATCAATTCCTATTATTTTAACATTGTTAGCTTTTGTTCCAATTTTAGCATAATATGCACCCAGTGCCATATAATCACTATGGGCAAATATTATATCTATATCAGTATCTTCTTTTAATATTGCTTCTATTTTATCTTGTGCTTCATTTTTTTGCCAGTTTGCTACAATAGTTCTATCAATAGTAATATTTTTATACTTACTAATTGAATCTTTAAATTCACTCGTTATTTCTTCATCTGAGCTTGAATTAAGCATTCCTTGTACTTCTATAACCTTTACATTATTATTTCCTGCTAATTCTGCTACTAATTCACCAGCTTGCACGCCTATAGATTTAGTATCTGAACCTATATACAATGTATAATCATATCCTTCAACTGCCCTATCTAGTATTATAACTGGTATAGATTCATATGCGTTTTTTACTACTCCCGTTAATTGTTTAGAATCATTTATTGATACTATTAATAAATCTGATCCAAAATTAATTAAATCCTGTATATCTTTTTTTTGCTTTTCCACATCTCCGCCTGCATCTTTATAAATTATTTTTACATTACTATGTTTTTTTGCTTCTTCTTCTACTTCCTTATTCATATCAATTCTCCATGGCTCATAGAGATTAGATTGAGACATTCCAATTATGAATATATCGTTTTCATCATAGCTTGTCTTATAAAAATAAATTGCTACACCCATTGATAAAATTGTAATGATTGCAATTATATATACATAAACTATATTATTTTTTATCTTCATCTTATTTTCCTCTCTTATATTCTGTAGGAGAAAAACCAACAACTTTTTTAAACGCTCTACAGAAATAGTGCTGATTACTATATCCCACTAGTTCAGCAACATCATAAATCTTAATTGTGGGATCCTCCATAATATACATAGCTTTTTTTATTCTTATATTGGTTAAATACTCAATAAATGATGAGCCTGTTTCTTTCTTTAATAGCTTACTTAAATACGAAGATGTTACTTCCAATTTATCTGAAACATCATTTATATTTAAATTATTTGAATAATAATTTTCTTCTATATATTTAATTGTTAATAATGCCATAGGACTACATTTCTTTTTTTCATTTACACTATTTCTTATCGTTAAGTAAACATCTTTTATCTTTAAAATTCCACTTGATACATTTGCTTGTTCAATTATTACATTGCACTTTAAATATTTAGATATTTCTACTTCCAATTGATTTCCAAGAGTAATCCACTCAAACATATCATCCATTTTACTCACTAATATAACATTTTTCTTATCATCAGCAAAAATAAATTTTACATTTGACTCCTTAAACTTATCATTTAGTAAATTCGCAATTGCAAATTCTAATAACTCTGTATTCCATTTCTTATCTATTATTTCAATATTTAATTTATCTACAATTTTTATAACTATAATGCCTATGTTCTTTCCAAAATCAATATTGAAAAATTCCATTTCTCTTAATACTTCATCATCACTTAATTTATTATTTAGCCATTCACTAAAAAAAGTCTTTTTTAATGTATCTATGTTTTCAGTCACTTGTTTATTTATCCATTGTAAGTAATTGTTTTCTCTTTCAATTTCATTAAGTTTATAAATTGCTTTCGTTATTATATCTTCCATACTCTTTTTATTTACAGGCTTTAAAATATAATCAAAAACATTGAATTTTAAAGCCTTTTGTGCATATGAAAAATCATCATACCCACTTATTATAATTACAATACTCTTATTATTAATCTCTTTTAATCGTTGTAAAAGGTTTAGTCCATTTAAAAATGGCATATTTATATCTAATAGAATAATATCAGGGGTTTTTTCTTGAATTACCTCCAGTGCAAGTTCCCCATCTTCAGCCTCCCCTACTATATCAATTTTAAACTCATTCCAGTTTAAAATATTTTCAATTCCTCTCCTAATTTTCGGTTCATCATCAGCAATAACTAATTTCCACATAAGAAACCTCCATTTTTCTATACTACCCAACTATATCGCAAACATTTTATTATTTCTATTTTTTTACTTTACCTAATAATATCTATATTAGATATATATTTATATTATTTCAATATATTTTGGAAATTTATTATAAATAGTTGTATGTACAATCTTCATGTATTATAATATACTTGTACATACATCTATATTTATCTACTTTATGTAAATGTATACTTAACTAAACAAATGATTTTTTCATTAAATTGGGAGGTGTTCATAATCGCAATAGAAAAAAATGGATTGTTTATCTAAATCACTTAATTGTTAAAGGAGTAGATTTAAATATGTATAATAAATTAAAAGAACTGATGAAAAATTATTCCATACATACTAAATTAAAAAGAACATTTGCATCTATACTTGGATTAACACTTTTTCTTATGATAGTTGTAGTCTGTGTTTTATTCTTTATATCTTCAAGAACAAATTCATTATATGATGGACCATATAAAGTTTCTCAAAATATATCTGATATTAGAGTTAACCTACAGACAATGAAGATGAATATGTATAGAGCTATTGCTGAGACAGATTTAGAAATCAGAATGGTATATTTAGAACAAGCTGATACAGAATCTATCGATCTTACAAATAATGTAGAAATTCTAAAAGAAACATTTAAAGGAAACCCATCATTATTAAATGAATTTTTATCAAACGTAAAAAATTCTGAAGAGAAAAGAGAAAAATTACGTAATTTGCTTAAATCACCTGTTAATCCATCAGTACTTAAAGTAAGTCAAGATACTTATTCTTCCCAAATTAAAACTGCTCAAGATTCTATACTTAAGCTTTTTGAAGTGTCCCAAGAAAGTGCCAAATCGTTTGTTAATAGTTCAAACATATATAAAAATATATCCCTTGTACTTATTATTCTTATTACGATTATTTTAATATCAATATCACTCTTATTAAGTAAATTATTAGAAGATGTATTGCTTGAAGGCATCCACCATATCAAATATATAGCAAAAAATCTATCTTCAGGAAATCTTAGGATAGATTCTAAATATAATTCAAAAGATGAAATGGGTGAAATGTCAAATGATTTGACTAATTCTATAAACATGTTAGTTTCTTATATTAATGATATAACTGCTACTTTAGAGAAATTAGCAAGTGGTCACTTAGACATACACTTAAATACGTCAATAGAATATATAGGTGATTTTACTCCTATACAAAATTCACTTGAAAATATTATTGATTCCTTAAATACTATTTTCTTTAATATGCATCAATCAATTTCTTTAATTTCTAATGGTTCAGAGCAGATATCTTTGACTACTCAAACGCTTTCTGAGGGTTCTTCAGATCAAGCTGGCGCTGTCGAAGAACTTTTAGCAAGCTTTACTGAAATACTAGATCAAGTGAAAAAAAATACTGAAAATGCTGAAAAAGCTAACGAATTTTCAAACAATACTAAGCAAATTGTTGAGGATGGTAATAATAAAATGCAAAAATTAATGGATTCTATGAAAGAAATAACTATCTCTTCAAAGCAAATTGCTGTCATTATAAGAACAATAGAAGACATAGCCTCTCAAACAAATCTTTTAGCATTAAATGCAGCTATAGAAGCAGCTAGAGCTGGTGAAGCTGGCAAAGGCTTTGCAGTAGTTGCAGATGAAGTTAGAAATCTTGCAGAACAATCTGGTATCGCAGTAAAAAATACTACAATAATTATAGGAAATTCTTTGTCTGCTGTAACTAACGGAGAAAATTTAGCTAAAGAAACAGCAGCTTCATTAGATATTATAGTAAAAAATGTCGAGGATACAGCAACTTTAGTAAAAGAAATAACTATAGCATCTGAAAATCAGACTGAAGCTATAAGTCAAGTAACTGCCGGAGTTGAGCAAATTTCTCAAGTAGTACAAATGAACTCAGCAACAGCAGAAGAATTAGCTGCCTCTACTGAAGAATTAGTTTCCCAAACCCAACTCATAGAAACAGAAATGGAAAAATATTCATTAAAAGAATAGTCCATCAAAAAAAATATTCTATGCTTGATATCTTTTCTATTTTACAAACTAACCTTCCTGAAATATTATCATATAACTAAAAATAATTGCTTGTACAAATTTCTTGTATTATAATATGCTTGTGCATACGTATACAACAATATATAATATATATCCATGTTAATGTATACTAAAATAAATGATTGTTTTAGGCACATTCATAAAAATAATAGGCTAGTAAGTTTGTCTATTTTATTTCATGTGTCTTATTAAATTTGGAGGTGTTCATATAATGGCAATAGAAAAAAAACTTTTTGGTACAATGTCTAATGGGAAAGAGGTCCATATTTATACCTTAAAAAATTCTAACGGAATGGAAACAGACATTTGTACTTATGGTGGTGCAATTGTTTCAGCGATTGTTCCTGATAAAAACGACGAATTCCGTGATGTAGTATTAGGATATGATAATTTAGAAAGTTATTTAAAAGGAGATAAGTTTTTTGGTGCTTTAATAGGTCGTTTTGGGAATAGAATACAATATGGCAAATTCACCCTCAACGGTAATGATTATAAATTAGCACAAAATAATGGAGAAAATCATCTTCACGGAGGAGTAAATGGTTTTGATAAAGTAGTTTGGAACGCAAAAATAGTTGAAAATGAACCTAATACATTAGAACTTTCTTACTTAAGTAAAGATGGTGAAGAAGGCTATCCTGGAAATCTTGATATTAAAGTAACTTACGTACTTACTGATGATAATTCTTTAGAAATAAATTATATGGCAACTACCGATAAAGATACAATTGTAAATCTTACAAATCATGCTTACTTTAATTTATCTGGTCATTCATCTGGTAATGTTCTTACTCATAAATTAATGATTAATGCGGATAAGTTTACTGTAAACGATGAATATTCAATTCCTACTGGAGATATTAAAGAAGTAGATGGTACATCTATGGACTTTAGAACATTAACTCCTATTGGTAAGAATATAAATAGTGATTGTGAACAAATTATCTTCGGGAATGGATATGACCATAACTGGGTATTAAATACTAATGGTTCAGATACTACAAAAGCAGCTCAAGCTATTGATGAAAATACAGGCATAGTAATGGATGTTTATACAACTACTCCTGGTATTCAATTTTATAGTGGAAACTTTCTTGATGGATCTGATATTGGTAAAAATAAAGCCTTTTATAACATTAGAAATGGCTTTTGTCTTGAAACTCAATACTTCCCTAATTCTATAAATTGTAGTAATTTTGAATCTCCAATTCTTAGGGTTGGAGAAGAATATAAACATAAAACAATTTATAAATTCTCTATACTATAAGACTTAAAATATCATTTTATCCGATAGCTAGCAACCGTTATCTCCCACTTATTTAAGTTAGAGATAACGGTTGCACGTTCATGGACAATGTGCCCCTTGTGGGTACATTGGTGACCCTTGAAGTTATAAGTTCAACTAAAATTCATATGGGCATCAAAACCCCACCTGAATCAAGTTTCACTTGATAAAAAAACAATTCCTTAATAAAATAGGATATATATTTGTGCAAGATGACTATTAACGTTTCATCCTTTACACAAATATATATCCTATTTTTAGAATTATCTTTCTCACAGATGCCTAATTAAAGTTATTTCTATTCTTTTAATATATAAAATACATGCCTCTTTATTTTTGTTTTTCTAAAACCTTATAAATTGCTTTTGCAACTCCTAATTTATTGTTGGTATCAGTTATATACTTCGCTATTTCTTTTATTTCTAGAATAGCATTTCCCATTGCTACTGATTCTGTAAATTCTGTAAACATAGAATAATCATTAAAGCTATCACCTAGAACCAATACTTCATTTTTTTCAAATCCCATCTTTTTAGCTACTTTTGCAAGTATAATACCTTTTTGTGCAGTTATATGTGTAACCTCTATATTATCTCTAAAAGAAGATGAAACAGCAATTCCTTCTATTTCCCCTATAATTTTTTTCATTTTATTTATAAGTTCTGTATCGTTATGAAAAGCTACAAATTTTCTAATCTCTATATTACTATTTATAAATTCATCTAAATCTAATATATAATTAAGCTGAGTATAATATGGTTGTACCTTAGCAAACTCTATAGCTTCCTCTTGTGTAAAATCCGGATTAAATGATAATGTTCTATAAACCATTTCTTTTAGTGCTTTTTCCTTAGTATCAGTAGTATATATTCCTTTATTAGTAAATATTCTTGCCGTTACTTTTTCTTGTTGTAACATATGTATAATTTTAGTTGAAGTTTTTTGTTCTATATTTATTTCTTCCAAAATGTTTCCATCTTCATCTCTATATTCTGCACCATTCATAAGGACACATTGACACTTTATATTGTTTTCCTTAAGAAGTGACTCAACAGTTTCATATTCTCTACCTGTTGAAATTGCAAATACAATTCCTGCTTCTTCTGCCTTTTTTATAGCAACTACAGTTTCTTTATCTATTTTATGTTTTTCATTTAACAATGTTCCATCCATATCTGATGCAATAAGCTTTATCATTTGAAATCATCTCCTAAATCCTTTTAATTAAATTTCCCATTATATATATTATCCTAAAGTTTATATAATTATAAAATTTAACTATTCTAACATTCTAACTAGTTATTGCTAGTTAAACTTATTATTTTCATTTTAGTATAATTATATTTTTCTAAAGATACATCAAACACTATACCACTACTTAAAAATACAGTGTTATTTAAAACCAACGTTGGGTCATCTTTGTTTAAATTCAAAAGTTCTGCCTCTTCTTCATTTAATTTTTCGCAACTTATTACTCTATCTGCAAATCCAATTTTTAATTTCAAATCATCTATAATATAACTGTATATAGAATTGTTACATATTTCTTCATTTAAATATGGAACTACATCTTTATTATAATAAGATTCTTCTATTTCAATTGGTTCTCCATTTAAATACCTTACACGTTTAACATAATATACTTTATTATTAACCTTACATTTCATCTTACTTGCTAGTTCTTCATCAGCCTCTATTAATGAAAATTTCAACACTTTACTTTCTAACTTTTCACTAGGGTATGTCTTAGTTAATCCATTCATTTCTTTCATATCTACGCAACCTAGTTTTGAAAACTCTCTTAAAAATACTCCACTCCCCTGGACTCGATAAATATAACCTTTACTAACTAATATTTCTATTGCTTTTCTTATAGTATTTTTACTAACATTAAGTTTTTTCATTAACTCTTCTTCTGTAGGAAGTTTCTTATTATAATTATATTTTTCTTCTAATATTTCTTTTTCCAATATATTTACAATTGTTTCATATTTTTTTTCCATATTCATAGTTACCTCACATCAATATTTGACTACTTCAATATTAATATAACAAATTTTTATGTTTTTATCAAAACACCGCTCTCATTATAAGTATTTTGACTTATAATATTTTATAATTTTTTACTTTTGATAAAACACAAACTCCGTATTCTCAAAACCAATGCCATATTAATATTAATTTTAATTTAATAACTTTGTAATAA
>JAKBFR010000041.1 GCA_021837545.1 Bacillota bacterium
TCAATTGTAACTATATATTCATAAATTTATTCATACTTTAAAATTGCACTGAAAAAGAGCAAGATTTTTTAATCTCACTCTTTAATACAACTTATTTACTTATATAGATATAGATAAACAGATACACAATTGTACTTATTCATTAATTAAATTGGTAATTTAAAAGTACTAATTGTCAATGTTCAATGCTCAATTTTCAATTGTTAACCATTGATCATTGATAATTGAACATTGATAATTAATCGCCAAGTATAAGTACAATTTACAATGTAGGTATCTATACATACTCCACTTCTAAGCTATACTTATTCTATAAAATATGTCTACACATTAAATCTAAAATTAACTACATCTCCATCTTGCATTATGTAGTCTTTTCCTTCAAGTCTAAATTTTCCTTTTTCTTTAGCGGCTGCTTCTGAACCACATTCAACTAAATCATCATATCCAACTACTTCCGCTCTAATAAATCCTCTTTCAATATCAGAGTGAATCTTACCTGCCGCTGCTGGTGCTTTAGTCCCTCTTTTAATTGTCCACGCTCTAACTTCTTGAACTCCAGCTGTTAGGTAACTCATAAGACCAAGTAATTTATAACTAGTTTCAACTAATTTATCTAGTCCTGATTCATCTAATCCATATTCACCTAACATTTCAGCTTTTTCATCATCTTCAAGTCCTGATAATTCTTCCTCAATCTTAGCGCTTACAACCATAACTTCCGAATTTTCTTCTGCTGCATATTCTTTAACTTTTTTAACATAATCATTATCAAAGTTACCTTCCATAACATCATCCTCAGAAATATTACAAGCATATAAAACTTTCTTTGAAGTAATTAAGAATAAGCTTTTTGCAAAAGCATCTTCTTCTTCTGTAACTTCTAAAGTTCTAACAGGTTTATTATCTTCTAATTGCTCCTTCATTTTTTCCATGATTGCATATTCAAATTTCGCAGTCTTATCTCCTGATCTTACAAGTTTTATTGATTTTTCCATTCTTCTTTCTAAAACTTCTAAATCAGAAAATATTAATTCTAAATTTATAGTTTCTATATCGCGTATTGGATCAATAGAACCATCAACATGAACAACATTACCATCATCAAAGCATCTAACAACATGAACTATTGCTTCAACTTCTCTAATATGTGATAAAAATTTATTTCCTAATCCTTCACCCTTAGAAGCTCCCTTAACTAATCCTGCTATATCATAAAACTCTATTGCTGTGTATACCTTTTTCTTTGTATTATACATTTTTTCTAAAACTTCTAATCTCTTATCTGGAACACTTACAACTCCAATATTGGGTTCAATTGTACAAAATGGATAATTCGCTGATTCCGCCCCAGCCTTTGTTATCGCATTGAACAATGTGCTCTTACCTACATTCGGTAAACCTACCATACCTAATTTCATCTATGTACATTCCTTTCTAACTTCTAACTTTTAAATTTTAATACACCTTTAAAAATTATACTCTAGAACATTTTTTATTTCAACTCTAACTTCAGAATACCTATAAGCGATATTTAAAAATTTTATTTCATATTCATTGGGTATATGGCAAAATCTCCTTTTAGTTAAGGTATATATATAATTTACCATGGTTATTCTTTAATAAATTTCAAATACTATAAGTAATTAAGCGTCAAGGCACAATCAAAAAAATAACAAGTCCATGCGCCTAAGTTATCAATATAAGGCTTATACCAATACTATTTTAAAGATTGAAGGTGAAAAAATGAAAAAATCAATAAAATCTTCTATTGCTCTTTCTTTAATTCTAAATCTAATTGTAATTTCTCCATCCCAATATGTAAGAGCTACAAGTAATGAAGATGTGGATGCAAATGAATGTTTTCAAGAAGATGGAGTCTTTGGAGATATTTCAGATATTGATAATATAAGAGATATTTTTTCCTCTTTTAGTAATCAAGACGAACTTAACTGGTACTATGTTGGAAAAGGAAAAGGCCAAATCGCAGAAGCGCCAAGAGAATCTATTGATTTTCTTAAAGAAAATTCTGCTTATTACTTAGGTGATACTTCAAATAAAGTTTTATATCTTACTTTTGATGAAGGATATGAGAACGGTCACACTGGGCAAATTCTAGATATACTAAAAGAACATAACGTACCTGCTGCTTTTTTTGTTGTTAAACCTTATATTATTAAAGAACCAGAGCTAATTAAGCGAATGGTTGATGAAGGGCATATAGTTGGTAATCATAGCGTTCATCATCCTTCTATGGCACAAATACATGACAACGAAAAATTCAAAGCAGAACTTAATGGCGTAGAAGATGCTTATAAAGAACTTATTGGAGAAGATATGCCAGCATTCTTTAGACCTCCAATGGGGAAATACTCAAAAGAATCTTTGCAATTGACAAAGGATTTAGGATATAAAACTATATTTTGGAGCTTTGCTTATAAAGATTGGCTAATAAACAATCAACCGTCTGAAAGTTATGCACTAGAAAAAATATGTAAAGGCGCTCATCCTGGTTCTATAATGCTTTTACATGCAGTTTCAAATACAAATACAAATATACTTTCAACAGTTATTAAAACCCTAAAAGAAGATGGCTATGAATTTAAATCATTAAATGATCTACCTACAGAATAAAAAATTCCCTCAAAATAAAAATTATTTTGAGGGAATTTATTTATTCATTTATTAATTTATTTTTTACTTTGTGTGTATATTTTATTTGTTAAGTTTTTTACATCATCACTTACTTTTATAGAAGAATTTTTCATTAGAATAATATTATTTAATGTATTTAAATCTTGAGAGCTATAGACACTATGATTAATTGGATAACTCTCGCCCTTAGAATTCTTATTTTTATTATTTTTGCTATTTTTATTACTTTTATTATCATTACCGTTAAATCCAATTGTTAGAAAATCTTTTTTCTTAGTTTTAGTTTCATTGCCTTTTGCAATATAAATAGCATTGATGCTACTATATTTTATTGATTTTATTAAATCATTACTTTTATAAAATTCCACATTATTTTCTTTAAGTATTATATCTTGACTGTATTCTACTAAAACTGAAAGTGCAGTTATTATCCCAGTAAATACAAATATCCATAGAAGAATGCTCTTTGGTCCGTCTGCAATAATTCCAAACATTATTCCCATTACTATTTCAAGTATTGAAACACCTATCATTACACCATTTCTTTTTTTAATAACAATAGGAAACTTTGTACTTTCCATTGTCTATTCCTCCTTTAGATTATTTAGTTCTACGTATTTCTTTCCAATTGATAATTATACGTATACATATCATACTATTCAATATTATATACCATATATACAATATTTTTCAATACTTGTACATATTATATCCAAAAATTTAAATGTATCAAAATTTAATATAAGTACAAAATACTTAATAAGACACATGAAAGGAGTGATTAATATGCCAAATAAAGAAGGGGCAATTAACCCAATACAAAAAGGAGCAAGAAGACAAAATTTACATGATAAGCAAGATAATCTTGGTGGAAATCATAAAACTAAACCTGAATATACAAATTTTGAAGGAAAACCAATAGACTAAGGCACATGAAAGAAAATAACAAGTCCAAAATGCCATGATTATTTTTCATCAGGCAAGGAAGCAGATTGGTCTCATAGCGAGTCTAGCTTCCTTTATGATGGAAAATAGGATTGGTAGATGGACTTGTTATTTTTTTGATTGTGCCTAATTTAAAGAGATACTTAGTAATAATTTAAGTAAAACTAAGTACCTCTCTATGTATATTCAAAAAACAACATATTAAAAAGCATATTATTAATTAGGGTAAATAACACTGTTTACATCTTCAGTAATAGAATTCTTTTCTTTAATTGATTTTTCCATAATCCCTTTTAATTCATTATCAACTTTATTAAATAATTCTTCACTTCTAAGTCCATTTAAATTCACTTTAACATTCACTATAGAACTTTCTATAGCGCTATGAAGTAAAATTGCAGAAATGGCCAAATCTGATAATAACATTTTATTCCCATACTTAGCCATAATCTTTAGATTCTTGTAAAATTCCAAGCCTTCCCTTGCTAAAATTAAAGGTGCTTCCATAGATTTTATCGTATTTTCTTTTATAGCTAATGCTCTTTTTTCTTTATCTTCTTCAGTATCCTTAGATAATTTATAAGAATCCATTAATTTTAAAAAATTTTCTCTATCTTCTTCCATAAGCTCTAAGCTTCTTGATGTAAATTCTTCAGACTCTTTTTTAAATTTATCTATAGTTTCTTTTTCGTTATTTTCTAAAGCCATATAATTTTTTTTACCTACTGTTAACGAATAAACCATAGAATTTAACGCTCCTGATAATGCAGCAATAAGTCCAGCTACACTTCCACCACCTGGTGCAGATAAATCTGATCCTAGTTCTTCTAAGAACTGTTTAATACTTTCATCACAAAATTTCATATGTTGTTATTCCCTTCTATTTCAGTATTTTTTACCTTATGTCTAAGGAATATGAAAGAAAACAACAGACATGTCCTCAGACAAGGTACCTCACCCTTGATTTTATTACTTTAACTAAATTCAGTTAGCGTATTAACTCCAATTTAAAAATTCAATTTTATATAGGCCTAACATTTCTGATTATTCAATATTCTTATTATCTAAAATTGACACCAACGATCCCAAATATATCCAAAATATCATAGAAATGAAGCTTACTATATATATTAGTGTACTCTCGAATAAATTTACTGCAAGAATTCCAACTATGAGTGAAGTTAATGTTGTCATTTGAAATTTTTCTTTCCTCTTTAGTTTATCTAAATGTTGTATTATGAACATTAAAATTATTCCAATAAAAGCAAGAAATAATAATAATGAAATAATGCCATTTACGGTTGCTATTTGCACATATATATTGTGTAATCCTCCAATTGCTAATCCTGGTAAATCATCAGTTTCACGTGCACCTTTAACAGCCTCTACAAGTTCATTATTCCCAACTCCATTTAAAGGATTCTCTTTTATTACAATAGCTGCTGAAGTCCAAAGGCTACTTCTTCCACTCGTAAAATCTCTAATATCATCCTTATATGTTAAGAATGTTCCACATATTAGTATTGGTATTAATAAAAATACAATTCTAAAATATTTATTTTTATTGTATACAAAAATAAATGTATATGCTACAGCTATTACTATTAACAAAGCACTTCTTCCGTGTTCTCCCATCATCATTGTAGTCTGCAATATTATATTGACTATCAAGAATATCCTAACTTTATGGCTTTTAGATATGTCATAAATATAAATACACATAACAATAGCTAATGCAGCTGCTATTGCCATTGCATTTTTATTTTCAAATACACCACCATTAACGCCATTAAATTCAAAAATAAAATCTCCAAGTTTAATTTTTATATCAAAAGATTTCATTATCAATGAGATACTAGAAGCAATAAACATAAAAATAACATAAAAATAAGTTATTATGTTCATCTCTTTAATAATAGTTTTTTTACATTTAAAAACATCTACTGTAAATATTATGACAAACAAAATTAAGTTAATAATCCAAACTTTTATATTATCAATACTTCTGTAAGCAATAATATTTAATAATAATGTCATTATCATAAAAATTCCTAATGGAATATCGAATTTATAAATCTTTCTTCTTTTATAATCTTCAATTATCATAATTAAAACTAAAATTATTCCCCACGCTAATGCTATATACTTTAATATCATTATTCCTGGCACATATTTTAAAATAGTCACAAATGTTAAACTTACAAACAAATATAACAACTTAAAATAAAATTTATTATCTACAAAATCATATATATTTTTAATTATTTCCTTCATATGCTTTTTTATACACTCCCTTTAGCTTTTCAACTAATACTTTTTCTGAATAGCTAAAAATTGTTTTTTCACTTATTTTGTACTTATCATACATTTGATAATTATTTTTTATAGTTCTTAATGCTTTGGTTAAATCCTCCACATTTTTCTTTTTAGCTATTATTCCATTATATTCCTTTATTATATCTTCTGCACCACCATTATCAGCTCCTATAACAGGTTTTCCACATGCAAGAGCTTCAATATACACAACTCCAAATGTCTCATGCTCAGATGCCAGAACAAACGTATTGCATCTTTTCATTTCCTTAGAAACATCTTCTCTTGACAATGCTCCTAAGAGTGTTATCTGATTATCTATCCTTAACTCTTCAATAAGTTTCTTTAATGATAATTTAAGCGAGCCATCTCCTCCTATTCTCAATGTTACTTTTTTATCTTTAAAAGCTGCAGTAAAAGCCTTAATTAAACATTCCATTCCTTTTCCTTCTTCAAGAAACGCACATGAAAAGAATTTAAATTCTCCATTACCGTCTGAATTTTTATCTTCCATATTTTCATCGATATAAAATAATTTCAAATCAACCATATTATTAATCACTTCAATAGGTCTATTTACATATTCCGCCAGTTCTTTCTTTAGGCCATTTCCAACTGCAATTAAACAATGTGCATTTTTATAAGCTTCATAAATATATTCTTTATAACTTTCCTTAACATACTTAGCATATTTAAGCGATGAATGTTCTGTTATTACTAATGGAACATTATATTTTTTACTTATAAAAGCTGCTGCTATTCCGCCCCAAAAAGCTGAATGAGCATGGATAACATCAATCTTACCTTCTTTTTTAACAATTTCTTGATAAAGTTTATCCATCCTTCTATTAAAAATCTTAAACATCAGTGAAGTTTTAGGCAAATAATTATAATCTTTATATCTATAAGTTCTGAGATTATCTTCTATATTAAAGTTTATCCCTTTTGCTTCATGAATCTTTCCAATCAAAGTGATTGGCCAAATCTCATTATATGCAACAGTAATTTTTTCATTATTATTTGCAAGAGCTTTAAATTGCTCCTTAAAGAAGCTACCATGAATTTTATTTCTTGAAGAAGAATACCATGATGGAATGACCATTATATGCATTTAATCACTTCCTTCTAAGATATTATTTAATCTCTCAACTATTGAATTCCATTCATAATTTAAATCTGGTGCACAATCTATAGTCTTATTTTTATGCATTTTTATTAACGTATAAATTTTATCTTTTATTCCTTTAGTATTGTTTTCAGTTACAATACATTTTTTATTATCTTTTACTACTCTTTTAATAGGATCATTTTCATCCCCATAAATTACAAATATTCTGCCTTTAGCTCCAAAATATTCATAAATTTTAGCTGGTATTTGTTTGGAATTTTTATTTCCAAATAAAAGCAAAACATCTCCATGCAGCATATATTTAAGTGCTTCATCAAAAGGTATTCTAGGTGATACTTTTGCTACATCTAAACTTTCTAGTTTCTTTTTACCTTCTATATCATCTATATTTCCGAAAAATAATATGTTTAGCATACTATATGCTTCTATATCTTCTTCCTTTATTTCTTCAATTGCCTTAATAAAGGGTTTTATATCTCTAAGTTTAGAAAATATTTCTCCAGTATAAATAATATTAAGCTTATCTTTTTTTATAAGTGTTGGAATTTCTTCATGAAATAATCTATCATATAATTTAGTATCAAAACCTCTGTTTAATATGAAAGTCTTTTTATGGCCATCACTTAATTCTTTATAATCTTTTAAATATTCATTTTTATTTGCATCAGTAACAAATATAAATTTATCTGCTAAGTTAACAATATCCTTTTCCATATTTTTCTCAAGTATCTTTTTAACAATAAAAGACTTTTCCCTCGTGGAATCCTTAAGCCACGGATCACTCCAATATGTAATCCATGGTATATTTCTATATTGTTTTTTTATATAATAAGCACATAAATGCGAAGATGGAGGTTCGTGCATTGAAAATATAACATCAAAATTTTCTTTTTTCATTAAGTCTATTCCATATTTTCCTGCTTTTATTGCCCATCCATAATACATGTCTGGTATTACTACTGCATTTTTTACTCTTCTTAATACCTTCTTTACATTACCACATTTAATGCTTAGATTTAATTTATTAGATTTCGCATTAGAATCATTAATATTTTTAGGCATCAATTTTTTAAATACAATTCCACCATCAACAATATGAATTTTTATTTTATGGTCCATCATAGACCGAAGTGCTTCATCATAATATATTGAATCCTTTGGAAAATTGACAGTTAAAAGATGTACTTCGTTATTATTAATTTCACTTAACTTATTTAAATATTGCAGCGTTTCAATGGCTGCTGAATTATTTATTAATGGAGAGTAGCAGGCAATAAATAATATTTTCATATGTCCTCCTATCTTTTAATTTTCTTTAAAATCAAACTTTTTATTTCAATAACTTCTTCAATTTTAAATATATAACATAATATAAAATATATAATACTTCCAATAATAGTTCCAAGCAATAAAAGAACTATTGTATTGAATTTATTTCTTAAAGAAATTACTATAATTATAATTATGACTCCCATAATTATAGAATTTATTGTTATTATACTTATCTTTTTAATTATATCTTTTATTATAAAACCTTTTTCCAATTTAATTATACTTTTAAATAAAAGTATTGATGTCACTATCATAGCTATTGCTGAAGCTAATGCAACACCCATTATACCTATATACTTTGATAAAATCACACTGAAAATTATATTAATTATAACACCTATAATTCCATTTATTGTAGTGATTTTAGTTTTTCCCATAGAAAATAATGTTGAATTTAATATATCCCTTATTCCTGTAAAAAATATTCCTACGCCATATCCTAGTAGTGCAAGAGTTGTAATATATACTGCATGTTCAGTAAATTTTCCTCTTTCATATACGATTTTAACAATATCCTTACCAAATATCATAACTCCAATAGTAATAGGAATTAATAATATAGCTAAATATAAAATAGCCTTTTTCAGTATCTTTATAAAACCATTATCATCACCACTATGTCGCATATTAGCCATAAGTGGGTATACCACACTAGTAACTGAAGTTGTAATAATAGTATTAATAAAGAATATCAACTTTTGGGCATAATCCAATGCTGAAACTGATCCAACTTCTAAATATGAAGCAATATATTTATCTACTACCATATTTAATGAATTTGCTCCGGCTCCAATAATTACTGGAATTATTAATATCATAATTTCTTTCAATCTTTCATCTTTAAAGCTTATCAAGAATTTATATTCATAGCCATGTTTCAGTAATGATGGAACTTGAACAACTACCCTAAAGAAATTCCCTATAACATTTGCAATTGTTAAACCAACAATGTCATAATTTTTAAATAATAATAAATATAATATCATAGGTAAATTGAAAAACAACCCCAAAATAGATGGAACAACAAAATCTTCATTTACTTGTAATAATGATGTAAAACATGCATTAATTGATAAGAATAAAAGATTCAAAAGTGTAATTTTTAGCAATTTAATTGCAAGTAGTGATGTTTCTTCTGAAAATCCAAATATATTAACTATTTCTTTCGAGAAAATACTTGTTATCATAAAAAAAATCAATGATACAATAAAAAGTATGTTGATTACGTTATTTGCAAAACTATACATTTCTTTTTTGCCCTTTTTAGCTTTAACTTTGCTTAACATAGGTAAAAAAGCAGTTGATATTGCAAGTCCAACTAATGTAAATATTATTTCCGGCACAGATACAGCAATATTGTAAGCATCAGTATATATTCCTGCACCAAAGTTTTTTGCAATAAGCATATCACGAATAAATCCTAAAGCTCTACTTATTAAAGACACTATCATTATTATAAATGTAGATTTAATTAAACTGCTTCCCCTTTTCATTTTACCACCTATTTATTCCCATATATACTTTGTCTTATGTCTAGCGATTCTAACATTTCCATATTTTTTAAAAATGTGATCTAAGAACTGCACGAGCCTAAACATTATTTACTTTATCTTTATTCTTTAATACTAATAATAAAAATTTTGGTATTAAAACTAATCTTTTTATTCTAAAAGGCTCTTTTATAACTCTGTATAACCATTCTAATCCTAAGGATATCATCCATTTGGGTGCTCTTTTAAGTTCTCCTGCAAATATATCGAAAACACCACCTACGCCCATAAATATATGAGTATTTGAAATATTTATAATTTTCCGGATAAATATTTCTTGTCTTGGAGAACCCATAGCTACAAAAATAGCCCAAGGCTGACACATTTTTATATCTTCAATTATATCATCGCAGTTATTTAAATCAAAAAATCCATTATGAAATCCAGAAACCTTTAAATTAGGAAATTCAAGCTTAATGTTTTCTACGCATTTTTTAAGAATTTCTTCTTTTGCTCCTAATAAATAAATTGATTTTGCTTCTAAATTTGCTTTAATTAAAACTTCTTTAACAACATCTATTCCAGCTATCTTCTCTTTGACTGGTTTTTTCAATATTTTTGCTGCAAGAACTGTTCCAACTCCATCCGGTATTATTATAGAGGATTTATCATTAAAATTTTCTTTAAGCATAGGATTATTTAATCCATTAAATAAAACCTCTGGATTTCCTGATATTATATTTATTTTATCAAGATCTTCTATATAATTCATTAAAGTTTTAATATCTTTATTAAAGATATTAAAATCAAGTATTTTTGTAAACATCTTATCTCCTAAAACTTATTTTATTGTTCTATTTAGCATTTGATCTATTTCTACTACTATTTCATCATCTGGAGCCAATTTTTTAGCAATATCTAAATTAAGTTTGGCTTGTTCTTTATCTCCTAAATTTATGTAACACATTACTATATTAGTACATATTTCTACTTCTTTAGATGCTTCAAAAGCCTTACTAAAATATTTTATTGCTTTTTCATAATCTCCAATAGATGCATAGTTCATTCCAAGTTCATTAACAGTTTCAAGGCTTCCAGACTCAAGAGAAAGACTTTCTTCCAAGTAATGTATAGCTGTTTTATAATTTTCAATTTTTCTGTACCCAACACCTAAATAATAATAAACTAAAGGATTTTCTTTAAATTCTTCACATAATGGAAGTAATAGTTCAATTGATTTTTTAGGTTCATCTTTTAAATAATCGATTGCTTTTTCAAAGTGACTTATATTGCTAATATCAGTTCCTATCTGTTCAATTTCAGGTGTTTTTTTCCCACCCTTGTTTATATATTCGTTTATTTCTGCTTCTGCTCCTTTATAATCACCTTTATCTTTAAGTATTAATGCATTATAAAGATATGGTTCTGGAGATTTTTCAAACTTTTCTTTACATTCATCAATATCTTCTAATAAAATTTCCGCAAAACTTGAATCCTTTTCTCTTATGGTTTCTCCTACAGCCAATAACTTAGTTAAAATTTCTTCTTCCTTAGTGTATCTATAAAGTCCTTTTAATAAAATATAAGCATCTTCTAATCTATTTTTCTTTATTCTATCTGCGATAAGACTTTTCACACATTCCTCAGAATCAGGAATATATGATAAAATTATTCCATAATCTTCATTATATTTAATATTTTTATCTGCACCAAAAGTGATGAACATGCCTTCAACAAAATAATATATTGGTAAATTATTTAGTTTTATTTCATTATTTGCATTATCAGCAACATATTCAGCGCTTATAGGCATATACAAATCATCATTTTTCAATTTCACATTTTCTGGAATGTTAATACTCTTTTTAAATCCATCCTTTTTCATCTCTAAAAATAATATTTTACTTAATTTATCTTTATACATTGTCTTGTAATTACTCATTTTTACACCTCGTTTGTTCAATTAACAGTTAACAATTAACAGTTAACAATTATTTGATAATTTTTTTATATAAATTGCAGTTCTTTCAGAACTTGGTTAACATTTAACACTAAACAACTACTAAAGCGAACTTAAAGTTTCATTTTAAAATGATTTTGACTTTTCTTTTTTAGTTGTTCACTGTTAACTGTTAATTGAGTAAAAATTGCTACCACCTAAAAGATGATAGCAATATACTCGGAAAATTAATTTAACTTTTCATTAATTATTTCCATTACTTTTTCTTTAAATTTTGCAATATCTTTATCTGCATTATCTAAACTACTACTCTTTACTGCTAAATAAATCTTCATCTTTGGCTCTGTTCCTGATGGTCTTACTACAAAATATGAACCATCCTCTAAGATGTACTTTAATACATTAGACTTAGGTAAGTCAATAGTCGCTTTAGTGTTATTTACAGTATTTTCTTCAATACTTAATTTATAATCTAATCTTGTAATAATTTTAACTTTATCAACTTCATTTATGGGATCATTTCTTAGTGCTTCTATACAAGCAGTTATCTTTTCTTGACCCTCTTTACCCTTTAATTCTAATGATACAAGATTTTCTTTAAAGTATCCATACTTTTCATATAATTCTATTAATGCATCATAAAGACTCTTTCCTTGTTCTTTATAATAAAGACACATTTCACATACTAACATGGCAGCTATTACTGCATCTTTATCACGTACAAAGTTTCCTGCAAGATATCCATAGCTTTCTTCAAATCCAAAAAGATAAGTTTTATTTCCTGCATCTTCAAATTCTCTGATTTTTTCACCTATATATTTGAATCCTGTTAATACATCCATAATTTCAATATTAAAATCTTCTGCTATACTTCTAGCACCTTCAGTTGTTACAATTGTTTTAATAACAACTCCATTTTGTGGTAACTTGTTAGTTTCTTTTAATGAGCTTAATACATAATGAGTTAAAAGTAATCCGGTTTGATTCCCAGTTAAAACTTTATATTCTCCATTACTATCCTTAGCTACTAGACCTATTCTATCACAATCCGGATCAGTTCCAAATATTATATCAGGATTTTCAGTTTTAGCCATCTTTACAGCTAGTTCAAATACATCTGGATTTTCTGGGTTAGGATAAGACGCTGTTGGGAAATTTCCATCTGGAGCTTCTTGTTCCTTAACTACTTTAACATTACTATATCCTAATTGTTCTAATACACTTCTTATTGGAACATTTCCTGAACCATGAATTGGAGTGTATATAACATTTAAATTATTAGCTTTTTCTTTAACTAAATCTGTTCTTATAGTTAAGCCCTTAACTTTTTCATAATAAAGTTTATCTAACTCTTCTCCAATATAATTTAACAAACCTTTTTCTAAAGCAATGTTTTCATCTATATTCTTAATCTTTGAAAAATCATCTACTGCATTAACGTTATCAATAATTGTATTTGCTTTTTCATCTGTTACTTGTCCACCAAATTCATCATACACTTTATAACCATTATATATCTTGGGATTATGAGATGCAGTAACTACTATACCACCACTACATTTTAATTCTCTTACTGTGTAAGATAACACTGGTGTTGGTCTTAAGCTTTCATATAAATATACCTTTATATTGCTTGCACATAAAGTAAGGGCTGCCGCCTTAGCAAATTCCTTAGACATATTTCTTGAATCATATGCAATTGCAACTGACGGATCTTTAAAGTTATCATTTAAATAATTTGCAAATCCTTGTGTAGCTTGAGCAACAGTATATACGTTCATTCTATTGCTTCCAGCACCTATTTCTCCTCGGAGTCCACCAGTACCAAAATCCAAGTCTTTATAAAATCTATCTTCAATTTCTTTATCGTCAGATATGTTTTTCAACTCGTTTTTTGTTGCCTCATCAATAATATCAGATTCAATCCACGTGTTATACTTTTCTTTGTAATTCATTTCATGTTACCCTCCCCATTTTTTCTCTATTCTATTATACAATAATTACTTATATTTAAAAATAGTTTTATAAATCTAATGTTTAACTTTTAAAATTATAACAAAATATGATGTAATATTTAATAAACGCTTAATATCGTAGTTAGTTTTCAAATAAAATAGTCTGAAACACTTAATCTCTCAGACTATTTAGTACTTATGTTATTAACACTATGAGATACAACCCAATTCTTAGCACTTACTCTTCTTTTGAATTTTCTGTTGCTATGAATTGACGTGTAACTACAGATGCAAATACAGTTGATAAATTATCTATAATAGAAATTTCACTTCCTACCTCTAAATCACTTAATTTATAAACACTACCTAATTTTGCATTTGAAACATTAACATCTATTGACTTAGGTATATCTTGAGCTTTACAAGATATTTTCACATAATCTTTCTGAGTTTGTATTACGATACCCTTTGTACTTAAAAATTCTTTACCCTCGAGTTTAATTGGAACTTCTGTTTCTAGCATACCATATCTACTTACTTCTGCTAAGTCTATATGCACTACTTTGTGGGATACTGGATCTTTTTGAACCTCCTTAATTACAGCAGTTCCATTATAGCCATCCAAATCAAATCTCAAGACACCATGTTCTCCAGTTCTTGAAAGTTGCTCTACCAATTCCATTTCACCTATTTCAAACATTAAGCTTCCTAATTTCTTTCCATAAACCACGCCTGGAACTTTCCCTTCTCTTCTTTTTTGCTTAACTGCATTAGCAGTTTTATTTAATCTTTTATTTAAAACTATTTCATCCATTCTAAATCCTCCTTAAATTTGCTTCACAATCAACTAGTATTAGCTAACTATTTTATAATTGTTTCTCATTTAAGGAGATTTTATTCACATATGTTAAACAAACTTAACTGCAGTATCCTTTAATGTACACTATGGGCAATTGAGGATGATAGCTTCAAAGAGAACGTTCAGCTGCTATTTTAATTTAGCTTCTTTCAATTTTAACTTTACTTCCACCTTTTCCACATTCTGCTGGCGTGATTATAAGTTTTACTGGCACTCTATTTTTTATAGCTTCTACATGACTTATAATTCCCACTTTCAATTTTTCATTGTGAATTCTTTCTAAGGAACTCAAAACAACTTCTAAAAGTTCATCGTCTAAGGTTCCAAAACCTTCATCAAGGAAAAATAACTCTAATGGTGCTGTTCCTTTTAATTGAATTTGAGCTGATAGTGCCAACGCTAGTGCAAGTGACGCTAAGAAAGTTTCCCCTCCTGATAAAGTTGTTGCATCTCTTTTAGCTCCACCATTTTTATAATCTCTAATTATAAATCTACCATTTTCATCAACTTCTAAACCATAATTTCCATGCGTTATTTCTTTCAATCTTTTAGATGCCTCAATAGAAACGTATTTCAGCTTGTTAGCCGCCACAAATTCAACAAATTTCTTACCCTTAAATAATTTTTCCAAATCACTAAGCAAAGCTAGTTTATGTTCTAATTTTTTCTTTTTTTCTAAAAGATCCTTTTGCTCGTTTAACTTTGACTTTATATTCTTTAATTCTTCATCAATTTTAATTTTATTTTCATTAACTTCATTAACTTCATTTTCTTTTTCATTCCTTAATACTTTTATTTTCTCATAATCTTCTTTTATTAATTCTTTGCCATCTATTTTTTTTAGTAAACTTTCAATTGTTCCTCTTACTTTTGATATATTATTCTTATAGCTTTCTACTTTTTCCTTATACTTATCAATTTCATCTTTTTCAATTAAATTCTTCTTAACATCGTCTAATGAATTAAACCCTTCGCTATCAATTGCTACTTCTAACTGTGCTTCTTGATCTTTTTTTCGCTTACTTAATTCTTTGTCTTTACTAATTGTAGCTATTAGTTTTTCATTACAATCTGTAAAGTCTTTTTCTATTTTGTTTTTATCATTTTCAGCGTACTGGAACTCTTCATTAATATTTTTTATACTTTTTTGAACTTTATTAAGTAGTGAATCTAAATCTTTTTCATCATTGACTTTATTTTTTATTGATTCAAGCTTTTCTTCTTTATTTTTTTCATATCCATTTAAATCAGCATTATCTTTAACTAATTTTTCTTTTATTAAATTTAATTCGTTATTTGACTTTTCTTTCTTAATTTCTAAGCTTTCAACTAATTTTCTATTTTCCTTAACTATCTTAGATAATTTTTCTCTTTCGTTTTCGATTGTTTTAATTTCTTCATTCTTTTGTTTAAAATCATTTACTTTTATTTCTAATTTTAATGAACTTATGCTATTTTCTAAATTATTTAATTCTTCTGTATTATCTTTAATATTCTTCTCTAAGTCCCCTATTTGTCTTTGATTAGTTCTGACGATAGCTCTTAATTCATTTATTTCTCCATTTTTGATATTTATTTTATTTCTTAAGTTATTGATATTTTTTTCTAGTTTATCTTTTTCCTTAGTATATTTCTCTAAGTTGTTTTGTAAATTTATAAACTCATCTTTTAATTTTTCTAAAGGCGTTTCCTTAAATGCAGTCCCTAATTTCTTTATTTCTTCTTCACTCGATCTTATCTTTTCATTAAAATTAGTAACTTTAGTTTCATTTTGAATAACATTGTTATTAACACCTTTTATTAAGTTCTCTTTATTTTTTATTTCCTCTTCTATATCATTTAAATCTAATATCTCCACTATTTTTATATTTTCATTAATATGATGAGTAGAACCACATACGGGGCATACTTCACCCTCATTAAGTTCTTCTCTAAGGGTCTGTGCTAAATTTTCTCTCATAATTTCTTTTTGTTTATTTTTAATTTTTTCTAATTCTTCCTCTTGTTTCTTTACTTCTTCTTTTTTATTTATGATTTCAATATTTAATGATTTCATTTCGTCTTTACAAGCTTTTATCTCATGATTTGACTTATCATAGATCTTCCACTTTTGATCATTTTCAACTATTAATTGATTTAAATTCACTAAATCTTTTGGCTCTCCTGGCGAATTTTTAAGTAAGTAATCATATTGATTTTGATTTTCTTCCAAATCCTTATTTACTTTTTCTATTATGTCTTTTAAAGTTTTGCCTTTAATTATAGTTTCATTATTTTCTTTTTCAAGAAAATTTTTCTTTTCTATATCCTTAGTAATAATTACCTTTACATTTGTCAATTTGTCTTCTGCAATTATTCCTTGTTGAATTTTTTCTTTAAGGACTTCATCAATTTTTAAGTTATCATATGTTTTTTCATCTTTTTTAATTTCTTTACTTTTATTTTTTATTTCTGTATCTATATTAATAAGTTCACTTTGAATTTTTTTACTATTAACATCAAGTTCTTTAACTTCTGACTTTAAAATATTTATTTTATTTTGTATAACATCTATTAATTTTTTTTCTTCAATTGCATCTTTAATCTTTTGTTCATCTATCATAAACTTAGGAAGTTTATTTTCTTTATTACCCTTTGCAGTTGTCCATATCATTTCAATTTTTTCTTTTTCTTCTTTTATCTTATCTATTGCTAATTTAAATCTGTTCAATTCAATTTCATTTTTATTAAATTCTTTTATTGTATTTTCAAAAGCATCTATATAAGGTATTACTTTTGCCCCTGATTCACCTAGTTTTATTTTTTCTATATCTTTATTTATCTCAACTTCTTTTTCTTTAAGGATTTTTTCTTTATCTTTGTATTCTATTAATTCTAGCTGCAATTTCCATATTTCTTCATTTTCTTTATAATTTTTTTCTATTATTTTTAATTCACTTTTTAAAATCCCTAAACTCTTCGTGAATTCTTCGAGTGTTTCTTCTTTTTCTTTTAATTTATCTTCACTTATATCGTCATATCCACTTAATTGTCCAATTAAAACATTATTATCAGTTTTTTCTTTACTAATTTTTGAATTTAGCTTTCTAGATAAATTATCTCCATATTGTTGAAGGTTAAATAATCTTTCAAGCATATCACGTCTATCTTTACCCTCAAGCTTTAAAAACTCACTGAATTTTCCTTGTGGCAGTACAACCGTTCTTGTAAAGTCTTCTAAATTAAGACCTATTATCTCTTCAACTCTTTTATTTATAGTTTTAACCCCATCTGCTAAAACTTCTTCATCTTCTAGATTTGTAATATCAACTATTTTGCACTTTCCTGAATTTATAGTTCCATCTTTTTTTCTTCTAAATTCTCTATCTATAGCATATCTTTTAATTTCAGCTCCTGATATTTGAAATTCAAAATATACATTTAATCTATCACAGTTAGTATTAATATAATTAGAACTTTTCCTTGATACATTTCCATATAAAGCCAGAGTTATTCCATCTAATATAGTTGACTTTCCACTACCTGTAGGCCCAAATATACCAAAAAATCCTCTATCAGTTAATTTATCAAAGTCTATAGTTTGCTCTTCTATAAAGCTATTTAATCCTTTAATCTTAAGCTTGATTGGTTTCATCTATTTCACCTTCTTCACTAATAATTGATAAAAGTAAATCTACAACCTCTTCTTCAGGTATAGTTTCTCTTTCTTTTACATAAAAATCTCTAAATATTTCTTCAAATGACTTATCACTTAAATCTAAAGCAATTTCTTCTTCTATGCCTTTAACTTTAGGCATTATTTCTAAAATATCCTTCTTCAAATCTTTCATTTGTTTTATTTCATCTTCTCTTATATATCTATCTGTATCAATCTCTAAATAAACCCAGCAATTTCTCTCCCTATTTTCATCACATTTTAAAATAGCCTCTTCAATGCTAGAACACTTCCAAATTTCAATAGGCTTATAAACTTTTAGTTCTACTTCTTCTATATTACATTCCTTATTAGGTTTAACATCAACTATAAAGCATTTCTTATCAAAATTAATTTCCTTTTTATTATAATGAATAGGGGAGCCACAATATCTAGCTTTCTTATTTGTACCTGGTACAATCTGTGGCTTATGTACATGTCCTAAGGCTACGTACTGTGCATCATTTGGGAAACAGCTACCATCAACTATATAAGTGCCACCTAATTGGATACTTCTTTCCGAGCCACTTTCTTCGCTTCCCATAGCAAATAAATGTGATATTGCCAAATTAATAGTATCTTCTCTATAATGACTTTTTAAAGAATCAAATAAAGAAAATATTCTATCACTATATGATTTAGCTTTTTCTTCTTCATCATCCATGCCATTATAAATGACTTCATTTAGTCTTTTTTCGCT
>JAKBFR010000194.1 GCA_021837545.1 Bacillota bacterium
ATTCTAATATAACTAAGGCTGACTTAGTTAAATTATGTAAGAGATATAATGTAAGTATAGAAATCAAAGTTACTAAAGAAAAAATGATTGATATCTTTGTTAAGTCTACAGTTGGCGTAAAATTAGCAAAAAAAGCAACTTATAAATATTGTAAAAGATAAAAGTTAACTGCTTAAATGATGTAGCTGTTGAGTTTGAATAATAAATGTTGAATGTTATAATTTAGAGATTAGAGGAAATAGAAAAGAAGGGGGATTTATTTATGAACAAAGTAACTGGAGTAGATAATGCGTCTGCAGTTGCTGCTAAAAAGAAGTTATCATCACAATTTTTAAAAAAGGGTATCTTAATCGCTTTATTCTCAGGTATTATGTATGGATTCTATTCAGCATTTCTGACTTTTGGTATGACTAAGGGGGTTTGGGCTGACTGGTATGGTACTAATGCAGCTGGTTTATCAGCGTTTGTTATTACGTATTTACTAGGTGCGCTTGGTAGCGCGGTAAATGATACTTGTAGTGCCGTTTGGGCATTGCTTTATGCAGGGGTTAAAGGTAAGCTAGGAGATTTCTTTAGATGTATTAATACTACCCCAGGTCGTGTGATGATTTTAGCGGCTCTTATAGGAGGCCCTATTTCCAGTACAGCTTATGTTGTTGGTCTTCAGATGGCTGGTTCAATTGTTATTCCTATTTCTGCTCTTTGCCCAGCTATTGGTGCTATTTTAGGTAGAATTTTATTCAAACAAGAATTAAATAAGCGTATGATGTTAGGTATTGCAATTTGTGTTATTGCTAGTTTCATGATTGGCAGTACAAGTATTGGTGGAGATGCACCAAAAGGTATGTTCTTAGGTGTTTGTATTGCTTTCATTGCTGCTCTTGGCTGGGGTTTTGAAGGTTGTGTGGCTGGCTACGGTACATCTATGATTGACTCTGAGATTGGTATTACTATTCGTCAGGTAACATCAGGTATTTCAAACTTAATTATTTTACTTCCTATTTTTGGAATGCTAGCAGGTAGTGTTAAACTTTCAACTAGCCTTGCTGCTGCGGCATTTACAAGTGGTTCTGCAATGATTTGGTTTGCTTTAAGTGGTTTTTGTGCATTCATTTCATATATGAGCTGGTATAGGGGGAACAGTATGTGTGGTGCTGCTCTTGGAATGGCTTGTAATGGTACTTACTCATTCTGGGGACCATTCTGCTGTTGGATAGTACTTGGTGTATTTGGTGGTATTGATGGTTGGGGATTAGCTCCTATCGCTTGGATTGCTGCTGTACTCATGGTACTTGGTATCCTAATAATCGCTATGAATCCATTGGATTTATTCAGAAAAAGGGAGGCTAAATAGTATGCAACCACTTAACTATGCTATTTTGAAATATTTCACAAAAGTTGATGAGGCTTGTGCAGAAGACGTTATTGAAGCTTTAAAAGGAGAATATGGTAATTTCAAAGCGCTTAAAAGAGATGCTGTGATCACAGCTTTAATGACAGCTGAAGCTAATGGTCTTCTTGAAGAAACAAGATTTGAACTGGATAAAACAGGTAGCTTAAGGGTTTACTATCATGCACATGAAGAAGGTGCAGCTACAATTAATAAATACATTAAAGACTAATAATTTAGATTAGGATTTGTAGCAACTTGGACATTTGTGTTTAATAAGTATCTCTAGGGGTATCTGTTAAGGAAGAATGACTGAACTTGCTACTCCCATCAAAAAGTTAGAAATGTAAATTGCTTTACATTTCTAACTTTTTTACATTTCTAGTAATGTTGAAGCAATAAGCGGCCGATTTAGAATAAAATTTCTAAGTAGGTTGCATTTTTTAATTATTGACAGAATATTAAAGTGTAATATGGAGTTAAGAATAATTATATTTATATAATGAAAATGTAATAAAAGTTTATTGGTAAAAAGTGAAATTTGATGTACAATATAAAAGAAATAAATAGAATATTAGCAGAGAATGACGATGAATTTAAAGTTGCAGAATCTATTATTGAAAAAAACTATTTTATTTGATGGAGTTTTTTGTGAAAATCAGACAAAAGGAAGTGACAAGTTATTTTGAATATTAAAAAGAGAATTACTATTTTATCAATATTAGCGACATTAAGCTTAATTCCAGCACTAAATGTACAAGCAGCGACTGCTGATACTAATATAACATCAAATATCGGCTGGAAGAATGAGGATGGATCTTGGTACTATTATAAGTCCGATTATACAAAAGCGATTGGATGGATTAAATCAGATAATAATTGGTATTACTTAACTGAAGATAATTGTAAAATGGCAACAGGATGGATAAAAGATAATGATATATGGTATTATATGGATAAAAACGGAGCTATGGTAAAAGGATGGAAGCAGTTAAATGGCAACTGGTACTTTTTAACTGATTCAGGTGCTATGGCAATTGGAATTCAGAAAGATAATTCAAATTTGTACTATTTTAAAGATTCGGGAGTTATGGCCACTAATAGTGGATGGAGTAAAATAAATAATAAATGGTACTATTTTGATAAAGGTGGAAAAATACATAATGGATGGGTTAAGGATAATAACAAATGGTATTATCTAAAAGATGATGGAAGTATGATAACTGGTACTGATAAAATAGATGGTACAACATATATGTTTAGTGATGATGGTAATATGGAAACTGGCTGGATTAAGATGAACAATAATTGGTATTATTTTAATAGAGACGGAAGTATGGCAACGGGATGGGCGGATCTTGATGGAGAATGGTATTACTTAGATACAGCTACAGGAAAAATGCTTACCAACACTACGAAAGATGGATATAAGATTGGATCTGATGGCAAAAGATATGAAGCCCCAAGTCAGAATTCACCTGGAAATGGTAGTGGTAATGCATCAAATCAAAATTCTCCTGGACCTAGTGATAGCGGAAATACTTCAAGTCAATATTATGGTATAGATATTAGTAATTATGATGGGTATATAGACTTTAATTCAGTAAAATCAAGCGGAGTTCAATTAGCGTATATAAAAGCAACTGAAGGTACAACATTTGTGGATCCATATTTACAGATTAATTATGATGGGGCTTCAGCTGCTGGATTAAAAGTTGGCTTCTATCACTTTTTAGTTGGGACAAGCGCTCCGGAAACTCAGGCTGATAATTTTTATAATAATATAAAAGATAAAAAAAATGATTTAAAACCTATGTTAGATGTAGAGTCAACAGGATTTGATGTTATGGATTATACTTTAAGATTTATAGCTGAATTTAAGAAATTGAGTAATATGGATATAGGTATATATACATATAGCAGTTTTATGAGTAATTTGGATGGAAGATTATCTAGCTATCCTTTATGGGAAGCAAATTATAATAACACACCACTTAAAAATTTACCAATAAATAATATATGGTTTTCAAGAGTAGGACATCAATATAGTGATACAGGTCTTGTTACTGGAATAATCAATAATACGGATTTAGATGAATTTACACAATCTATTTTTATTAAATAATTACTTATAATGATTTAGTAGTTTATATATAGTTAACTTAACAAAAGATGAATAAGATATAAGAGGTATAAAAAAATGAAGTATAACAATAAATATAATAGAAACAAAAATAAAAACATCAAAAGAGCAAGAATTACTGTTTTATTTATTACTATCTGTATATTGGTTGTAATAGCAGGTGTCATAATAACACAGAGATTTTCAACAAATACTAAAACTGTACAAGCACTTGAAATTAATAAAGATACAAAATCTGAATCAAGTAATAATGCTAGTAAAGATGAAACAGATAGTAAAGCATTTATGACAGAAAGTAATTCTGAAGTGGAAAATGCCGCCTTTGTAGAAAAATACTTAGATCAACAGATGAAAGGGCAAATGCCTGATGGAGCTGATGGTAAAAAAGTTGT
>JAKBFR010000195.1 GCA_021837545.1 Bacillota bacterium
TTCTACGCCTGCATTAGATGCCTCATATAAGGCCTCAATTATTTCTTTATCAACAAGAGAGTTGAATTTTGCAATTATAGATGCTTTTTTTCCTAGCTTCGCATTCTGCATCTCCCTGTCTATTAGGCTCATAAACTTATGCCTTAGTGTAAGCGGGGCTACATCTAACTTATACAATTGATTTAGCTTGGAGTATCCAGATATCATATTGAAAAGTGCAGAAGCATCTGCTCCAAAATAAGTGTTTGCAGTAAATAGTCCTATGTCTGTATAAATGTTAGCAGTTATATCATTATAATTACCTGTCGCCATGTGTACATATCTCTTTATTCCATTCTGTTCCTTTCGTACTACAAGTAAAATTTTGCAGTGAGTTTTTAATCCCATTAATCCATATATGACATGACATCCTGCTTTTTCTAATCTTTTTGCCCAATGAATATTATTTTCCTCGTCAAATCTAGCTTTTATTTCAACTAACACTGTAACTTGTTTACCATTTTCCGCAGCATGTGCTAATGCTTCTATTATAGGAGAATTGCCACTTACTCTATATAGTGTTTGCTTAATAGCTAATACCTTATCATCCTCAGCTGCCTGCTTCACCATTCTTATTACAGGCTCAAAAGACTCAAAGGGATTGTGTATGATAATATCGCGTTTTGCAATAACTTCAAAAATATCACTTGATAATTCAAATTCAGAAGGTATGCCTGGCTTAAAGGATTTATATCTCAAATTTTCAGATTCACTTAAATCACTGAACTTCATTAAAAATGTTAAGTCGAGTGGTCCAACTACATCATAAATTTCCTGATCTTTTATTTCTAATTCTTTTTTTAAGATACTTACTAATTTATTATTCATGCCTTTTTCAATTTCAAGTCTAATAGTTGCTCCCCATTTTCTCTGTTTTAAAGATTCTTCAATTATTTCTAATAAGTCTTCAGTATCCTCTTCATGGAATCCTAAATCTGCATTTCTGGTAACACGAAAATATCCTCTACATAGTATACTGTGTCCTCTAAATATTTCATTCAAATAAATTTTAATAATTTCTTCCATTAATATGAAACATCTTGTGCCTCCATGTGATGGCAATTCTAGATACCTACCTAAAACAGATGGCACCTGTACTATTGCAAAAAGTGATTCTTTTTCATCCTCTACCTTAAGTAATAATGCAATATTTAAACTCTTATTGAAAATTAGTGGGAATGGCCTGCTCTTATCTACTACCATAGGTGTAAGTACAGGGTAAATAGTGTCATTATAGTATCTTTCAATAAACTCCTTTTGTAGATCTGTAAGTTCACTTTCCCTTAAGAATGCAAAATTTTCTTTTTTTAATGCAGGAAGTAATGAATAGTTATAACAATTTGATTGTTCACTTATCATTTTATGGACCCTAATTGAAATCATACTGAGTTGCTGCTCTACACTTAAACCGGCTAAATCCGTTTTATTAAAACCTGCTTGGGTTTGATCCCACAAAAAACCTACTCTAACCATAAAAAACTCATCTAAATTTGAACTCACTATTGATATGAATCTTAATCTTTCAAAGAGAGGATTATTTTTACATTGACTTTCTTCTAAAACGCGGTGATTAAATTCTAACCAACTTAATTCCCTATTTAAAAAGTTTGTTGTGATCTTTTGTTGCTCATGTTTATTCTTCATATACCATCAACCTTCACTAATAATCATAGGTTTACTTCCCATAACCTCTTCGAAAAAAACTGCATTACTGTTGAATGAACATTGTTCCAGCAGTATATCCCTTGATGTCTTGCACCTAAAATAAACATATTTACTTTCAATGCTTACATCGTACTTATCAATTTTTTGTTTGCGGGAAATATCCAAGCTATTGGCTAATTTTAAAATAGAACAAAGCTTTGAAACAATAATCCTATTTTCATAATTTAAGCTCAAATACTCATCATCCAAAAGAATTTGTATCTTATTATTTTGATACTTTACTATGCAGGCTATAATTGATATTTCATCATTGGAAAGCCCAATTATATTTTGTGACTTTATAATATTATTACTGTGATCTTCGTTAGAATATAAACCAATATATCTGCCAATCTCATATAATATAGTTGCAATTTGCAAATATAATTTTTCTCTTTCTCTTAATTTATGTAATAATTTTGTATTATCAAATATATGTAATGCTAAACTCTCAACATATTTTACGTGGTTTCCATCTATTTTAAATTTATTAGCAATATATATAGAAGAGTCCAATATTTCCCTTAATAAAAATTCTTTCCTAGTTGTAATAACCTCTTCGTCTACCATATTTCCTATTACTCCTTTGGGTAGAAATATCATAGGGATAACCATGCCTTTAGCATTTGTCATATTAAAAATAATTGTAAGGGTTGTTAACGACAAAATCAGCGACTCTACTTTTCTACTTTGAATTTCATATCTTTCTATAATTTGTTCCACGGTCATATTTCCTATTAAATTATTTAAAGTTAATAGTTCCTTTTTTGATACAAAACTTTCATTACTTGATTTATACTTACATAGTTTGCGAATAGATAAAGCTTCTTCACCTAAAACAATATAGTTTTTTGCATGTATCTCTTTTATTAAATTTCTCAAGAAGTAAATTTTACTCTCTATATACTCCTCTATAATCCTTGAATAATTCAAAGTATACTGTTCTAAGTCACATAAATCCTCATTTAATTGTATCTAGCCTATAGCTATATATTCAGTGAATTTTAAAGAAGACTTACTATAAGCTGAAATATTCACGCCTATAGAATCTAAACTCACTATAATAGTGCCATCTTCATGTAAATTTATTAATTCTGGTGTAATATCGTAAAGCGCCTTATATAATAAAAACCTTTCTTCTGAAGTATTTATAATTTCTATAGATATACCAGTTTTTGATTTTATCTGTTCCAACACATATTCCCTATTACACGCTTCCCTCACTCCTGTAGTTGCTACTGCTCTATATCTTTTTATATCATATTCTTTCATTATATTAACAAAACCATTAATAATTTTGCATATATGTTGAATAGTATTTACTGCAATTTTTTTATCTGCACATACATCTTTTTCAATATTGCTAGGCATATTTAAGTTTTCTAATATAATAATTTCCCCAAGGGCATTTATTTCGCATATAATAAATTTTAACTCTGCCATTCCTATCTCAATAGCTGCAATCAATTCATTTTTATTAAATTTTTCCATTTATTACTCCTTAGTTTTAACGATATTTTAAAAGGGACATGCCCCATTTTTATAAGTAAAGGGATTACAATTGACAATTGTTATCTGCCACAGAGGTCTACAAGGAGGTACCCCTCCTTCTAAAGTCGTTAAAATACAGCACCGAAGGTGATGATTTATTAATATTGCTCATAATTTAATAAAATATTTTTTTATAATAATAAAACCTATGATAAAAAAGTATTATTTTGCATAAAAAACATAGAAATTATTTAATAATTAATTTCTATGTTTCAATATATTCTTTCTTATATAAAATAAATTCATATAAAGTAGGGAGGAAATAACTTATACTTAGACTTCAAAAATTAATCTTCATTCTAAGTATAAGTTATTTCAATAAGGGTTTATATTTATGCTTTAATCTATCATCTATTATTATAACTATAATGTAAGATATTATTCATATTTAATAAATTTTATAAATTTCTTCAAAATATTTTTAATTTTCCAATTCAAACAGTTTTAATAGAAAGAACATATATAATTAGTATTGTATTCAATAAAGGAGTGATAAAAATGAAGCTTGTTCGACAATTAATTATAATTTTACTAATACTTTTTATAGGAGAACTTACTCATAAACTATTTGTTTTATCAATTCCTGGTAATGTAATCGGGATGCTAATGCTAGTAATGTG
>JAKBFR010000196.1 GCA_021837545.1 Bacillota bacterium
GAAGCACAAAAAAGAGGGATTAATGCGATAAATAAGTTGCTTAAAAAGTATAATGGAAAAAACATTGTTATCGGAACTCATGGCAATATTATGGTTTTAATAATGAATTATTTTAATGATAAGTATAATTATGATTTTTGGAAAAATCTTAGTATGCCTGATATCTATAAGCTGAGTTTTCAGGATAACAAGTTTATATCAGCAGAACAGATATTAATTTCAAAGTAGGTTACCATTATGGAAACTATCGCCGAATGTTCGTTAATAATGCATAATGATAAGAGAGAAGTCATTTACATTGCAGCAAGGAACATAATGATTTAATCATGTAGCATAATTTATGGGAATATAGCTAGGTCTATATAAACAAATCTAGCTATATCTTTGAGGATAGAATTTAGTTAAGTAATGAAATTATTTTTAAAAAAATTTTCAATATATTATTTGTATAATATAGAATATAGCAAAATAAGAACAAGAGACTAACCCTGTTCTTTTATACTACATTATCACTTTTTCTATAAATAATGTTAAATTTTCAGTTTCCACTAAATTGCAGAATTTATAACCTTCGTTAGCCTTAATGCCTAATATTGGCCTTGTTGTAAAACCACTATTTTGCATTACTACTATGCCTGCTTGTCCATTATTTAACTTAACTTGTAATCCATTTGGATAACAATACAAGGATTGTGTAAAGTCTGTATATATCTCTTTATCAAATTTACTCACTGATTGTGCTGTAATCTTTTCTAGAGCAACATGCGGAAGCATAGGTTTATCTCCAGTAATATTTTTAATGTATTCATTGCATATGGATAATATCTTAGTAAATTCATGAATTTTTTCTCCAGGTATTCCAAATTGCCCAGATCCATCTTCTCTTTCATAAAGGTAGTATATTGCCATATAAGTAGTTGAAGTAAATGCATGATTTTTCTTCAAAAGCTCACTTCCTTTAACTACATGCCTTTCATCATTAACATACATCTTACCTATATCATGTAAAAGAGCGGCTACTCCTATTTTCAGCAATTTTTTATCATCAAATTTTTTATGAATGCATACCATTAAAGTTAATATAGTTACATTTAAAGAATGTATTGCTAACTTTGATAAATCATCTTTTGGGGCTAGATTATTAATTAAAGCAGCATTTTCTGATAAATTAATATTTTTCATGATATCTTGTACGATATCAAATACCTTACTTTCATCTATATAATCTTTATTTTTGATTTCTGCAAACACTTCTATTAATAACTTTAAAGATAGAAGTTTAATTGGTGTTGGTAGAACCTCTTGAAGATCTATTTCATCATTACCATCCTCAACATATATAGTAGTAACACCCATTTTTTTTAATCTAGAAATTACAGTTTCGCTTATTTTATTTCCTTTATTTAAAAACATCATTCCATTCTCTGCATATATTGGATTTGCCAAAACTTCTCCTACTAAATTATCATTTGATAATACAAGTTTCATGCCTTTCACCTCATTAAATATTTCTTTATATATTTAACATAACACAGATGTTTTCTAAAAACCATATTTTTTAAAAGAATATCGATTACAATTCAAAAAAATATTTAAATGCATAACAAATGGTCCCACTTCTGTAGTATCAAATAATCCACTAATAATTCAAGAAATTTATTTTCCTACTTTGGTATATTTAGTATGTGTTTTAAATCACATACTATAAAAATTATTTGCCTTATAATTAAAATATAGATAAAAAAGAGGTATTCACACCATATAAATATGATAACAACTGGAGGGAAAGCAATATGGCAAATATAAATAATTTAGAAAGACAACACTCAGAAATAAAGGATTCAGTTTTAAAAATCAAGCAAGTGGCTAACTCAAATGATATGAAAGCAGACTTGGATATTTTAGTAAGAGAAATAAATACGCTTGCAGGCAAATTAAATATACATATGAATTCAGAGGATAAGTTTTTATATCCAACATTAATTGAAAGTAATGATGAACAGTTAGGACAAATTGCTAAACAATATAGTGAGGAAATGGGTAATATTCATAAAGGATTTAATGACTATAAGAATAAGTTTAATACAAAAACTAAAATTTTAGGTGATGAAGTTGGATTTTTAAAAGAAAGTAAGGAAATAATAAAATTATTGGAAGAAAGAGTTTCTAAAGAAGACATGTATTTATATCCTAAAATGAAAGCTCTATAACTGAACAAATGAGATTATAGTTCACAAGTACATAATTTTTTTTCACAAATTTAAAATATTGAAGTGCATAGTATATGTTATTAAAAAATATGGATTTGAAAGGGTGGTATTTATGTCATTTAAGATTAATGATACAGTTACTTGGGTTGGAAAAATAGATTGGGAATTAAGAACTTTTCATGGTGAAGAGTATTCTACCCATAAAGGATCTTCTTACAACTCATATTTAGTTAGGGATGAAAAAACTGTACTTATAGATACAGTATGGCAGCCGTTTGCCAAAGAGTATGTTGCTAATTTAAAGAAGGAAATAGATTTAAACAAAATTGATTATATTATCGCAAATCATTCGGAAATTGACCACAGTGGGTCATTACCAGAACTTATGAAAGAAATACCTAATACGCCTATATATTGTACTAAGAATGGAGCGAAACTACTCAAAGCCCATTATCATCAAGATTGGAATTTTGTTGAAGTTAAGACTGGGGATACTTTAGAGATAGGAAAAAATAAATTAATATTTGTGGAGGCAAGAATGCTTCACTGGCCAGATAGTATGTTTACTTATTTAAGTGGAGAAAATATATTATTTAGTAACGACGCTTTTGGTCAGCATTACGCTTCAGAACTTATGTATAATGACAAAGTTGATAATGCAGAATTATCTCAGGAAGCAATAAAGTATTATGCAAATATTTTAACACCTTTTAGTCCATTAGTAGTAAAGAAAATTGAGGAAGTGTTAAGTTTTAATTTACCAGTAGATATGATTTGTCCAGGTCATGGCATTATTTGGAGAGAAAATCCACTTGAAATTGCAAATAAGTATTTGGAGTGGGCAAAGAATTATAAAGAGAATCAAGTTACAATAATTTATGATACTATGTGGAATAGTACAAGAAGAATGGCAGAGGCAATAGCGGAAGGGCTGAAGGAGGTAAACAAGGAGGTTGTAATAAAGATATTTAATTCTTCAAAAAATGATAAAAATGATATTATCACAGAAGTATTTAAATCAAAAATGGTACTTGTAGGTTCTTCAACAATAAATAAAGGAATTCTTTCTTCTACAGCGGCCATATTAGAGATGATAAAGGGACTTGGGTTTAAAGATAAAAAAGCAGCAGCCTTTGGAAGTTATGGATGGGGCGGTGAGTCAGTTAAATTAATTACAGAAGAATTAAATAAAGCAGGATTAGAGATAATAAATGAGGGGATAAGAGAATTGTGGAATCCTGATGATAATGCATTAGAGAGATGTAAAGATTTTGGAAAGAGTATAGGAGCCAATATTAAGTAGATAATATTAAGAATATAATATTAAGAATATAATATTAAATAAATTATAGGGAGATGTTTATATGGATAAATATGTTTGTTTGGTATGTGGATATGTGTATGATCCAGAGGAAGGGGATCCAGATAATGGAGTAACACCAGGTACTAAGTTTGAGGATATTGCAGAAGATTGGGTTTGTCCATTGTGTGGAGTTCCAAAATCAGACTTTGAAAAAATGTAGTTAAAGTTAAATATAAAACAAAATGGAAGCTTTTATGAGGCTTCCATTTTGTTTTAATGAAACGTATAAGCACGATAGAAGGGGGATACCTTAGATGGCTATGGTTGCGTGAAGAAAAGGGAATTTTGTACGGAATTACTGAGATCGGAA
>JAKBFR010000197.1 GCA_021837545.1 Bacillota bacterium
TAGACCTTTACCGAACTTTTAAGTTCGGTTTTTTTCATTTATAAAAAATTATAATTCTTAAAGTATATATCAATTACTAGAAATTATATGTTATTTTAACCTGAATTATTCATGGATATAATGAAGAGTATGCGAAGCATAGCATTATAACTAGATTTGCTCTAATATTAGTTTTCACTTAGAAAGTGATAAAAAACTATAGAAAAAAAGCCTCAAATTTGTTATGGTTAATTTGCGAAAAACACTTAACAAAGGAGAGACTTTTATGAATAGTTTAAATGAAAAATCATTAAATTTCAATAGAAAGATTAAAATCAATTTTGATGGTGGAGACTTAACTTCAGATTCAGGATTGTTTCTTTACAAAGAATTTGATGAAAAAATGGGTTTAAGCGTAGCTATAGAAAATAATTTACAAGTTAATGATAATGCTAAATTCAGACGCCATACCAATTCTGATATAGCTATTCAAAAGATTTATCAGAATATTGCTGGCTATCATACTGATGATAATGCTGATGAGTTAATAAATGATCCAGCATTTACTGCTGTTTTACAGAAGGAAGCGTTAGCTTCTCAGCCTACAATCTCAAGATTTAATAGCAGATTGACTATTGACAATGTGAAGCAATTTGAAAAGATAAATGAGTTGCTTATCAATAATGTGTATTCAGTGGAAATGCCTAGTGAAATCATATTTGATATAGATTCTACTAATTTTGAAACCTATGGCAAACAACATGGTTCAGCATATAATTTTCACTATTCTTCAAATGGATATCATCCATTATTAATGTTTGATGGTCTAACAGGTGATTTAATTAAAGCTGAGCTTAGGGCAGGTAACGTCTATACTTCAAGGCAAGTTGTAAGATTCATAGGCCCAATTTTAAAAATGTATTCCGAGAGGTATCCCTCTATAGCAAGATTTGTAAGGGCAGATAGTGGCTTTGCTAATCCAGAGCTCTATAAACTTATTGAAGAAAATAAAGGCTTCTATGCTATAAGATTAAAAGCTAATGCTACCCTCTATAAGAAATCTACTAATATAACAGAGAGAATGAATAATTTATGCAGAGGTAATATCTATGATTACCAAGTGATTTATGGTGAATTTACCTACAAAGCTTCATCTTGGGATAAACAAAGAAGAGTGGTTGTTAAAGTTGAAAAACCTGAAGGTCAGATGTGTTATAACTACACCTTTGTAGTCAGCAATATGAAATCTACGCCTAAAAAGATAATAATGTTTTACTGCAACAGAGGAACCATGGAGAACTTTATTAAAGAAGGTAAAAATGGTTTTAATTTTGATTCTATGAGTAGTTCGGAGTTTATTGCTAATGCCAATAAACTTCAAATAGCCTTGATAGCGTATAACTTCAATAATTGGTTTAGAAGATTAGTTTTATGCAAATCCATGATATCAAGCAGAATTGAAACTATTAGAATAAAGCTTGTAAAAATTGCAGCAAAGATAGTTAAAAGTGCTAGATATTTAAATTTTAAACTCTGTAGCACTTGTGCTTATAAGGAAGCATTTTGGAACACTTTAGACAATATTAATAAGCTTTCAATTTCTTCAGCACATACCTAAAAAAAATTGTAACTGCACTTAGGTATACTTATAAGCACCCTTCGGGTTTATAGTGTTTTTATACTTTAGTTTTGGTTTTAAAGACTAAAGTACAAGTCAGTAGGTGAAAACTATCGTTTTTTAGAACATTAGAAGGCTAAAAGTAAAAATGAAAAAGGATTATACAAAAAAATTCTATACTGAAACAAAAAATAATCACCAAGCCTACTTAAAATGCCATAATTTTAAAGATGGGCATTGAAAAATAGATTTGGTGAATAATTCGGGTTTATGTAATATTATTTTTGTAGCTTAATATTTATTTAAAGATATGCAAATAATTTTTTTCTGCTATTATGATAAGTATCAATTATTTAAAACTATTAAAAAAATCTAATAATATCTCTTTTTCCCCACCAGAGAAATCATAAGTATTAAGTTCTCTTTCAGTGATCCACTTAACCTCATTAATATCTTTATGAGGAGTTATGTACTCTTTCACCTTACCAGTATAAACCAATAAAGTATCCCCACTTTCTTCATTAAAAACATATTCCTTAAATGGTGTTATATCAAATATAGTACATTTTAAATCTTTATCTATTGCTTTAGTAATACATTGTTCTGCAGTCTCTTTGCCCTTTATATCCTTACCAAAAATACTCCATACCTTTGGTAACCCTCTTTTGCTTTTACCCCTAGCTGCAATCAATACCCCATTAAAATCATCACAAATTATTACTGAACATTTTACAACTTGCCCCATATTATTTCCCCCTCAAATCATCACCTTCGCAGCAGTTTATTATCTACGACGCTGAAATTTTTCTATTTTTCCTACAAAGTTATGTAATACATAAAAATATTATAATATACTTTAATCGTAAAGCCAATATATAGTAAGTATAAAATTTAATACTTCGTTATTTTATAACAGATTCAATTTTAGCTCCACCAATTATTTCATTACCTTGATAAAAAACTACAGCTTGACCTTCTGCTATGGATCTTTCTTTTTTATCAAAGGTAACCTTTATTTTATTATCTGCAATAGCTTTAATAGTAACCGGCAAATACCACCCCCATTGGCATACCTTTGCTGCCGCCCTAATCTCATTTTCTAGCTTATCAAAAATAGTAAAATTAACATTGCTTGCAATTAAACCACTTGAATATGTATCCTTATCCTCACCAAGCACTACTTCATTTTTTTCTGCATTAATAGCTACTACAAACTTCGGCTGCGGAAAATACTGACCAAGTTTTCTCTTTTGTCCGATAGTGTAATTAACAATACCCTTATGCTTTCCAATTACCTTACCCTCTAAATCCACAAAATTTCCTTCTTTCAATGCGAAACTATCATAAGTTGCTATAAAAGATGGGTAGTCTTTGTCAGGTATAAAACATATATCTGTACTATCAGTCTTATTAGCAATTAGAGGATCAATTTCAAGGGCTAGTTTTCTTACTTCTTCTTTTGAGTTAAAACCACCAAGTGGAAATAGAACATGTTTTAATTGTTCTTGAGAAAGACTATGAAGCATATATGATTGATCCTTTCTTTCTACCAATCCTTTAAAAATACGATATTTATTTATTTTACTGTCATAACTAACATTTGCATAATGACCAGTAGCAAAATAATAGGCACCCAAGCTATAAGCCTTTTCAATCATCATACCGTATTTTATGTGTTTGTTACAAGTTACACAAGGATTGGGAGTTTTTCCCTTTAAATATTCTTCAACAAATTCCTTTTTTACTATATTTTCAAAGACGTCACGAAATTCTGCAACATAGTGCGGTATTTCTAAAATTTTAGCTACTCTCTTAGCATCTGAAACAAATTTTGGTTCTATTTTGTTTCCTTTATCATCATACTCATCAAAAAGCACCATTGTAATACCAATCACTTCATAACCCTGTTTTTTTAAAAGATAAGCTGCAGTAGTACTATCTACTCCTCCACTTAATCCTACAGCTACCTTGTTTTGGTTTAATTCCATCATTTTCTCCCCTTTAACATCTTCAAAAAAATAACTAGCCCATATGCTAGTTTATTTTTTTGAGATACCTCAATTTATAATAATTATATTTTATCATAAATATATATTTTTAAATAATAGAAAACTTATATTTTATAGCAATTCAATGTATACTGTTTTATTTTATGTCAATAATTGTAAGATGCGTTTGTAAGTGAAGGGAGTAGTTTAATGAAAAATAGTATTAAATTAAGCAATGATGAAGATCTAATTAAAGAATATATAGAAAGAGGCAAGGGACTTTTTAA
>JAKBFR010000198.1 GCA_021837545.1 Bacillota bacterium
ATTTGTAATTGGTTATTCTAGTGTAAGCCATATGGGATATGTGCTTTTAGGAATTGCTTCATTAAATTATGAAGGAATTGACGGGGCAGTAGCTCAGATGTTTGCTCATGGTATTATGACTGCATTGTTCTTTACTTTAATAGGTAATATTTATTACCAGGCCCATACAAGAGAAATTGCTAAATTTGGAGGTTTAATACATCAAATGCCAAGGGTAGCTGTTGGTTTTATAATTGCTGGTTTTGCATCATTAGGGTTACCGGGATTAGCTAATTTTGTTGCTGAATTTCTAATATTTTTAGGATCCCATGATGAACCAAGAAAACTATTTTCAATAATTCCTTTTAAAGCAATCTCAATATTAGCTATTCTAGGAATTGTTATTACAGCAGTTTATATATTAAAGGTGATTCAAGATACTTTCTTTGGTCCAAGAAAAAAGGAATGGGATCATTTGCAGGATGCAAAAGGAGTGGAGATGATACCTATAGTGATGCTTGCAGGTGTATTAATATTTTTCGGTTTATTCCCATCACCACTAATTGATCTCATTCATAGTGGAGCAATGTCATTTATGGGTAAGATATCAGACGTGGGAATGATTATGGGAGGATTTTAATTATGAGTTATATAGTTGAGCTTTTAACTGCAGTTTTATGTCTTGTACTTTTAGTAGCAAGTTTATCGCTACCAAAGTATAAAGAAAAGTTGTGTTTATTTACAGGAGGATGTCTTTTTATAATTTTAGTAATTTCTTTGTTTAATGGCAGTCAGCCACAAATTTTGTTTGATGGAGCTTATATCAATGATTCTTTTAGTACTTTTTTTAAACAGCTATTTTTAATAGCCGCGGTTTTAACAGTATTAATTTCTAAAGATCATTTAGTTTCTAAGCAAGGAGAGTTCTATACCTTAATTGTTTCAGCACTTCTAGGAATGATGATTATGGTATCCGCTGGAGAACTCATTACCATATATGTAGGATTAGAATTAATGACTATATCTTTTTGTGTTCTAATTGCTTATAAAGGTGATGAAAAGTCAAAAGAGGCGAGTTTAAAATATATTATTTTAGGTGCAATGTCTTCAGCAATTTTCTTATATGGATTAAGTTTAATATATGGTATTACACAAACAACGGTTATTAAAGAAATTGCAGAAGTGTTAGGAGCAGGACAGCTTGCACCACTAGAAATACTAGGTATGATATTTTTAATTGCAGGTTTTGCTTTTAAAATTGCTATTGTTCCCTTTCATATGTGGGCTCCAGATATTTATGAAGGAGCACCTACTTCAATCACTGTATTTTTGGCAGTAGCATCTAAAACTGCTGGGTTGGCAGTTTTACTAAGATTATTTATGATTGGTATGTCAAGCATTTCTAGTTACAGGATTGAATTAATCATTGTTTTGTCTGTTTTAACTTTAATATTAGGAAATTTAGTTGCTATTCCTCAAACTAATATTAAAAGAATGCTGGCTTACTCAAGCATTGCGCAAGCAGGTTATTTTCTACTCGGGATTATTGCAAATTCAAGTCTTGGTGTGGCGGCTATTTTACTTTATAGCTTATTCTACCTATTTGCCAATATGGGTGCCTTCGGAGTTGTAATTGCTGTTTCAAAGGCAACAGGTAGCGATGAAATTAAAGATTATGCTTATTTATCTAAAAGATCACCGTTTTTAGCAGCTGTAATGTTAATCTCTTTACTTTCTCTAGCAGGAATTCCACCTTTAGCTGGATTTATAGGTAAGTTTTATCTTTTCTTATCTATAATAGAAAAGGGACAATTATGGCTAGCATTTTTAAGTATTGGTATGAGTGTTGTATCTGTATACTATTATCTTAAAGTTGTTAAGGTTATGTATTTTGGAGAAAGCTCTGAGAAGCTTGAACCAATTCCAGTCTCTAAAAGTACAAAATTAGCACTAACTATATCTATGATAGCACTTGTTATTCTTGGAATTTATCCTAACCTAGTAATAAATGTAGTTTTAGCAGTATCTAAAGTATTTTTATCGTAATATAAGAAATTATAATTATCTTCATAATTTCTACATAATTATGATTTATAATAAGAATCATTCACAAGTGATAAATAAGAAAGGATGAGGGAAATGGTTGCTACAATATTAATAATTGCTGTTATTGCTTTTTTAGTTTTTAAAGTATTTAAAGGTGGCGGTGGATGCTGCCATTAATAATAATTGAAAGAAATTATTATTAATAACATATAATGAAATTAGTAATAAAAACTTAAAATCAATCTAAAGGTGATGCTGAGGTTGATTAATATCTTAAAAAACTAAGGAGGTGTTTCAAAATGATATAAAAAATTATTTTGAAACACCTATTTTTCTGTAGGTTTAGCTATATATAAATCAAGTTCTTTAAAGTACTTCAAATGCATCTTCAGCAATGAGTTTAATTGGTTTTAGTACTAATAAATTGATTAAAAGGCTTTAAGCTGTTAAGATAACATTGAAATTTGGAAGGAGAAATAAAAATTAAAAAGAAAATATTAGTATTTACACATAAAATTCATAAGTTTATGTTAATTTATTAAATATATGATAATGTAATATTAATAAAAATTTTTATGGGGTGATGATTATGAATAATATTTTAATAATTGAAGATGAAAAAAGCGTATCAGAAATTTTAAAGGCATATCTAGAAAAAGAAGGATATGGAGTTTATTCTACTGAAAATGGATTAGATGGAATTGAAGTTTTTAGAAAAGAAAAAATTGATCTTGTAATTTTAGATTTAATGCTTCCAGATATTGATGGTGAGGAAGTTTGTAAAATACTTAGAAGAATTTCTGATGTATATATTTTTATGCTAACAGCGAAGAGTACTTTAAGTGATAAAATTGAAGGATTAAATATTGGAGCAGATGAATATCTAACAAAACCGTTAAGTCCAAGAGAACTTACGGCACGTGTAAATGCTTTATTTAGAAGATTCGGTGGAAGTAATGATGATATTATTTCTCTTAATAATGGTAAATTAACTATTGATAATGATAAAAGATCTGTTAAATTAAATGGAGAAGAAATAAGTTTAACTCCAAATGAGTTTGATATATTATATGCTTTAGCCTCAAACAAAGGAAAAGTATTTACAAGAGAATCAATAATAGAAAGAGTTTTTGGTATTGATTTTGATGGTTCTGATAGAATTATTGATGTTCATATAAAGAATTTACGTAAAAAAATTGAAGAAGATACAAAATTTCCGAGATACATAGTTACTGTTACAAAAATTGGTTATAAATTTGGTGATGAAATATGAAGCAAAGTATTAGGGAACGTCTAAGTGCAATTATAATATTTTGTGCTGTAGTTGCTGTACTTCTATCTGCTTTAATAATTAATATTACTATAACTAATACATTTAATAAGTATATGGAAGATATACAAACGCAAAGAAATACAAGATTAGTAGAATACTTTCAACAGGTTTATAAAAGCGATGGTAGATGGAGTCAAACTTCAGGGGAAGAAATGATGCATGAAGCTTATATGAGTAATTATTGCCTAACTCTTTTAGATGAAAATAAAAAAGTTGTATGGGAAATGGATCATGAAGATATAAGAGAAAAAAACCATATCTCCGTAAATGGTATGGAAGAAACAGGAGTGTACACTACTAATACATTTGATATAAATGTAAATGGAAAAGCAGTGGGATATATTATAGTAGGTCAATATTCACCTGTTTTACTTTCTCAAGAAGATGTAAGTTTCAAGGGACAGATTAATAAGAGTATTGTATTTAGTGGTGTATTAACCTTAGCAATAGTAGCAGTGATAAGTTTGATTTTATCAAAGCAATTTTCTGAACCTATAAAAGCAGTTG
>JAKBFR010000199.1 GCA_021837545.1 Bacillota bacterium
CTTAGCTTCATAAATTTGATAAAAATCTATTATAAAATCCTTTCTAAGAATTGGAGTATGTGAAATCCTTCTTATTTCTTTAAGATATTCATCACATCCTAAAAAGAACTCTTCTTCAGTTAAAATTGAAAATGCATCTACTCCGAGAAATGTGTAATAATTCAATATTTCTTTTATATTAAAATTTTCTACAATTACTCCTTTTGAAGGAGAAGCCTTTTTAAATTCCCCAATTACAGATAAGCCTTCTTTTTTTAATACACTTTTAAAAGGATTCTCATAATTTGATTCTCTTTCGACTTTAACTTTTGATAATGCTTGTTTTTCTAATTCCTTTATAGGAATTTCTTTTTTTCTTTTGTCTACTCTAATTTTTTTCTTTGCTATAATATCATCTAAAATCAAAATATATCACCCCATAATTAATTATTAATTTCTAATTCACAAATTATACTTAAAATCGAATTTTCACTGTTCAATGCTCAATTATCAATTTTTCCTATGAGTCAATTGTTCCTGAACATTAAGCATTGATAATTGACAATTAACTTACTACTTATTTTAAACTTGCCAGTTCTTCATATTTTTTGTAAGCCTCTCCTGAATCAATAAGCTTTTCAGCCATTTTTATACCGTCTTCTAGAGAATTAATAATTTTAGCAACATAAAGTGCAGCCCCACTGTTTATTACTACAATATCTCTTTGTGGTCCTTTATTTCCTTTTAATACACTTAATATTATTTCTGAATTTTCTTTTGCATCTCCACCTTTTATATCCTCTAAGTTTGCTTTCTTAAATCCAAGCTTTTCTGGATCTAATTTATAAGTTATAATTTTTCCATCTTTAACTTCACATACACTCGTTGTAGTAGTTGTTGTTATTTCATCTAGACCATCATCACCATATACGACCATTGCTCTTTCAATGCCAAGATTTAATAAGACTTCTCCAGCAGTTTCAATTAAATCTCCATCATATACTCCCATAAGTTGTCCTGTAAGTGGTGCTGGATTTGAGAGAGGTCCTATTAAATTAAATATAGTTCTTGTTCCAAGTTCTTTTCTTTCCTTTGCTACATTTTTCATTGCCCCATTGTACTTTGGTGCAAATAAAAATGCCATTCCATTTTTCTCAATTATTTCTTTACTTTGAATTTCATCAAAATCAATTTTTATTCCAAGCTCTGTAAGAACATCTGCACTTCCACTTTTACTTGATACTGCACGGTTACCATGTTTTGCAACCTTTGCACCTCCACTTGCTGCAATTATTGCAACTGCTGTAGAAATATTAAAAGTCTTTGATCCATCTCCACCAGTTCCACATGTATCTATCAAATGTGCTGTATCTTCTATATTAACTGGAATCAAATTATCTCTAAGTGCTTTAACTGCACCTAAAATTTGAGCTGGAGTTTCTCCATTTATTCTAAGACCGATTAAAAATCCTCCAATTTGAGAAGATGTTGCTTCACCCCTCATTATTTGATTTATTACAGCTCTTACTTCATCTTCAGTTAATACTTCCTTTGAAGATAATTTTTTAATTGCATTATCAATTGTCATTTTAAATCCCCCTTAATACTTTATTGCTTATTCGTAAATATCAATTATCTAATTTATCTTCACAAATATTAATCACAAAATTCCCAATCATATGTTTGCCCTTTGGCGTATATATTGATTCCGGATGAAATTGAAGTCCAAATACATTGTATTCCTTATGCTTAATTGCCATAATATCGTTATTTTCAACAGTTGAAGCTATAACTTCCAGACAAGTAGGAAGTGTACTATTTTCAACTATTAGTGAATGATATCTCATAACATCTAGTTTTCTTGGTATTCCTTCAAATATATCTTTTCCTTTTACTTGAACCTTTGAAGTTTTGCCATGAAAAATTTCATTTGCTCTAATTATATTTCCCCCATATGCCGCTGCAATACTTTGATGTCCAAGACATATTCCTAGTATTGGAATTTTATCTCCTAGCTTTTTTATTATTTCTATTGAAATACCTGCATCTTCAGGAACTCCAGGTCCTGGTGAAATTACTATTCCTTTTGGATTTAATTCTTTTAATTCTTCTACTGTTATTTCATCATTTCTAAATACTTTAGTTTCTGCAAATTCGCTTAAATATTGATATAAATTAAATGTGAATGAATCGTAATTATCTATTAAAGCTATCATCTTAGCACCTCCTTTAAAACCTTTAATTTATTTTGAACTTCTTCAAATTCTGTTTCTGGTACTGAATCATAAACAATTCCAGCTCCTGCTTGAAGGTAAGCAGTTTTATCTTTTAAAATAAGAGTCCTTATAGCAATTGCCATATCCATATCCCCACCATATGAAAAATATCCAACAGCTCCTGAATAAATTCCTCTTTTGCTGTTTTCAAGATCTTCTATGATTTCCATAGCTCTTATTTTAGGAGCACCTGATACAGTTCCAGCTGGAAGACAAGCTGCTAAGGCATCAAACCCGTCTTTATCGTCTCGTATATCACCTACAACTTTTGTTGTTATATGCATTACATGAGAAAACTTCTCAATTTTCATAAAATCACTAACATTAACGGTAGCAATCTTGCTTACCTTTCCTATATCATTTCTTCCAAGGTCCACAAGCATAACGTGTTCTGCAAGTTCTTTTTTATCTTCAATAAGTTCTTTTTCAAGAGCACTATCTGCCTCAGGAGTTTCTCCTCTTTTCCTTGTACCAGCTATAGGATTTGTAATAGCTTTACCGTCTTTAACTGAAACAAGACTTTCTGGAGACGATCCTATAACTTGATAATTATCATAATCTATTAAAAACATATAAGGTGAAGGATTTTCTTCTCGAAGTCTTCTATAAATTTCAAAATACGATTTTTGAGTTTCGCAAGTCATTCTCTGAGATAATACGACTTGAAAAATATCACCAGCTAAAATATGTTCTTTTGCACGTTTTACATTTTCCATAAATTCTTCTTTAGATGTGTGAAATTTAAAAGTAATATCTTTCTTCTCCTCAGACTCTTCTGTTAATGTCGGTTTATAAAGCAAACTGTTTATATATTCTTTTTGTGATGTTATTATTTCATCATATTCTCTTTCATCATTTTTCAAAATGTTATCTACAACATAAACCTTATGAGTAAAATGATCATAACAGATATATCTATCATAAAAATTAAATCTTATTATTGGAAACTTCAATTCATCTTCATTTTTTAAACTAAGCTTTTTTTCATACAATTGTATAGAGTCATAACCCATATATCCAATTGCTCCACCTTTAAATGAAAAGGAATTAGTGCTTTTATCAAACTTAATTTTAGTTTCTTTCTTAAGTTCATTTATTTCTTCTTGTCCATCACCACAAATTTCTTTATAAGGATTTTCTCCCATAAATGAATATCTTCCAAAGTAATTTTCTTTGCTTCCACTTTCAAAAATAAATCTTCTACTCCCCTTAAACCCATCAAAAATTTTTATTGGAGTAATTTCATCTCCTCTGAATTCGCTTATTAAAGAAAATATATTTTCAGAATATTTCTTTTCATTAAAAACCTCTTTTGATATATTAATCATAATTCTTTTCCCCCTTCAATGATAAGTGATATGTGATAATCCAAATCTATGATTTGGTCATTAGAACTTAGCTGATGGTGTTAGAAATCAGCCTCCTTAATTGATTTGGTTTCTCGAACTTAGTTAAGTCGTGCATACGACTTAACTTCCTTTTAAAATATATTTTAGACATTTAAAAATTTTCATTCCATGTATGAAGTTCATATTTATTACTTTGATTTCATTATATTACTTTAAAAATTAAATCTTTTAGATAAAAATAGCCACTTCGTCCCA
>JAKBFR010000042.1 GCA_021837545.1 Bacillota bacterium
TTTAGTTAGTGCTGATATAATAGTGACTTTACTCCCAGTACTATTTGTATTTATATTAGGACAAAAGTATATTGTTGGAGGAGTGGCTGCAGGATCAGTAAAAGGCTAATGAATTCAGTTAAGAATCAAGAGTTAGGAAGTTTGAGTCAAGATTTAAAAGTTAAGAAATTTGAGTTAAGAGTTAATGCCCTTTAGGGTACCCATTGGGAAAGTAAGAGCTAAAAGTTGAGGAGAAAATCACTAAAGGAATTTCTAAAATATATAATTTAAGAAAGGCTATAGGTTTTTCTACCTAAACTGTGAGCTCATAACTATTAACTTACAACTGTATTAAAAGGAGTGTGTTCATATGAAATTTAGTAATGGCTGTTGGTTAGATAAGGAAGGTTATAAAATATTTAGTCCTCAAGAGATTTATAGCACTAAGATTGAAGATGATATTTTAACAATATATGCACCTTGTAACAAAATAAATAGTAGGGGAGATACTCTTGGAGGACCAGTTATAACATATAAAATTTCATCGCCTATGGAAAATGTAATAAGAGTTAGAGCATATCATTATATGGGACAACAAAAGAAAACACCAAGTTTCGATATTCATGAATCGGAAAATACTAAAGTTTCAATTGAAGATAATGAAAAAGATGTTTTATTTAAATCAGGAAATCTTAAAATGCTCATAAATAAAGATTTATGGGAAATGCGTTTTTACAAAGGAGATAAAAAATTAACTTCTAGTAAGTTTAAAAGTTTAGCATATGTAAAAACTTCAGAGGAAAGAACTTTTATGAAAGTTTCAGATGATGATGCTTTTATGAGAGAGCAGTTACAATTATCTGTTGGGGAATTAGTTTATGGATTAGGTGAAAGATTTACTCCTTTCGTAAAGAATGGACAAAGTATTGATATATGGAATGAAGATGGTGGAACAAGTACAGAACAATCATATAAAAATATCCCTTTTTATATGACTAATAAGGGATATGGCGTATTTGTAAATCATCCAGAAAAAGTATCTTTTGAGGTTGGGTCAGAAAAGGTTAGTAAAGTTCAATTTAGCGTTCCAGGAGAATGTTTAGATTACTTCATAATTGGTGGAGAATCAATGAAAGAAGTTGTTAAAAATTACACTACATTGACAGGGAAGCCAGCACTTCCACCAGCATGGTCATTTGGATTATGGTTAACAACATCTTTTACTACAAACTATGATGAAAAGACTGTAAATGAATTTGTAGATGGAATGGCAGAAAGAGATATTCCACTTAGAGTATTCCACTTTGATTGTTTTTGGATGAAGGATTTTAATTGGTGTAACTTTGAATGGGACACGCGAGTATTTCCGGATCCTAAAGGAATGTTAAAGAGATTAAAAGAAAAAGGATTAAAAATATGTGTTTGGATCAATCCGTATATTGGTCAAGAGTCAAAGCTATTTGATGAAGGTATGAAAAAAGGATATTTATTAAAGAAATGTAATGGAGATGTTTGGCAATGGGATATGTGGCAACCTGCTATGGGAATTGTAGATTTTACGAATCCAGATGCATGCACATGGTATTCAAATAAACTTAAAGAATTAATTGATATGGGAGTAGATTGTTTTAAGACTGACTTTGGTGAACGTATACCAACTGAAGTATCATATTTTGATGGGTCAGATTCATATAAAATGCATAATTACTATACACAATTATACAATAAAGTAGTATTTGACACACTTAAAGAACATGTTGGAGAAGAAGAAGCGGTGGTATTTGCAAGATCGGCTACAGTAGGAGGACAACAATTCCCAGTACATTGGGGCGGAGATTGTGAAGCAAATTATGAATCTATGGGAGAAAGCTTAAGAGGCGGATTATCTTTATGTATGTCTGGGTTTGGATTCTGGAGTCATGATATAGGAGGCTTTGAGAGCACAGCAACAGCCGATGTTTATAAGAGATGGGTAGCATTTGGATTATTATCTTCTCATAGTAGATTGCATGGAAGCAGTTCATATAGAGTACCATGGCTTTATGATGAAGAAGCTTGTGATGTAGTTAGATCTTTCACTAAACTAAAATGTAGTATAATGCCATATCTTTATAATATATCTAGTAATGCATCAAAACAAGGTATTCCAGTTATGAGATCTATGGTATTAGAATTTCAAGATGATCTAGCTTGTAGCTATTTAGATAAACAATACATGCTTGGAGATTCAATTTTAGTTGCTCCTATTTTTAATGAATATGGAGAAGCTAATTATTATTTACCACAAGGGAATTGGACGAACTTCATAAGTGGAAAGAAATATGAAGGTGGCAGATGGGTTAAGGAAACACATGATTATTTAAGTATACCTATGATGGTAAAAGAAAATAGTCTTATTGCGACTGGATATGAAAATTCAAAACCAGATTATGATTATAGAAATAATGTATCAATATTGGCATATGAATTGAAGGATAATACAAAAGTAAGTGCTACAGTTATAGATATGGATGGAAATAAAACTCTTCAAGTAGAAGTTTTGAAAGAAGAAAATAAAATTATTGTTGAATCCAATGGAATAGAGGGCAATTGGACTTTAGTATTAAAGAATGTATCAAATATTACTAAGGTTGATAAAGGCGAGTTTACAATTGAAGATGAGGATACTAAGATTTTATTAAACTCTGGGAATTGTAAATGTATATGTTATTTAAAATAATTAAAAAATGTTTAATAAGGTATACTTTATACATTTTTCTATTAAAATAATTGTGAAATAAATAATTAAAAATATAATTGATTCATTTTTTGAACTAGAAAGTAAACTATTATTATAATGGTTTGCTTTCTAGTTTTATATGTCTAAATTAAAATAATATATTCAAAAGAAGTGTGGGAAAAAAATTCTCATACATTATAATTAATATTGAATGCAAAACAATTTAATAAATGATAAAATAACTGTTAAGACAAAATAGTAAAAAAAGTAAAATAATTTTAGGAGGATTAGTAGTATGGAATTTAATTGGAGTCTAAATGAAATATACCAATCATTTAATAGTGATGAATTTAAGAAGGATCTTGAAAATCTTAACGATGTTATAGAAGATATTAATATATGGGCAACAGAGGTAGTTCGGGATAAAGAAAATTTAGTAAGAAGATTAGAAGAATATATAAATAAATTCACAATAGTTACAGATTTATCGAGCAAACTTAGTATTTTTATAAACCTTAGCTTAAGTGTAAATACAAAAGATAAAGATGCATTAAGGTATTCAGATATTTTAGAAAAGAAATTAACAAATTTAGTAGAGAGTTCTGTTAAAATTGAAAGATATATTAGTAATATAGAAAACATAGATTACATTATAAATAAATCTGAATTGCTTAAAGAACATGAGTTTATACTAAAGACGGTTATTGAACAAAGTAAGTATTTGCTTAGTGATAAAGAAGAAAATATAATAGCTAATATGAAAAATACTGGCTCGAATGCTTGGATAAAACTTAAGGATAACTTAATTTCAACATTAATGGTACAGATTGAAGAAGATAATGAAATTAAAGAAGTACCTTTAACTATAGTTTTAAATATGGCTTATGATAAAGATGCAAAGGTAAGAAAAAAAGCTTATGAGGCAGAAATAGAGTCTTATAAAAAGGTAGAAGAGGGGGTAGCAGCAGCTCTAAATGCCATAAAAGGTGAAGTTTTAACAGTTTGTGATGCACGAGGATATAAATCGCCTTTAGATAAAACACTTATAGATTCACGAATGGATGAAGAGTCATTAGAATCTATGTTTTCAGCTATGAAAGAAAGTCTGCCTATATTTAGAAAGTATTTAAGACGAAAAGGAGAAATTTTAGGACATAAGAATGGGTTACCATTTTATGATTTGTATGCACCAGTTTGTAAAGCTGATATGAAATTTTCTTATGAAGAAGGTACAAAGTTTGTAGAAAAGAATTTTAGAACATTCAGTAATCATTTAGGGGACTTCGCTAAAAAAGCTATAGGTAATAATTGGATAGATGTAAAACCAAGAGAAGGTAAAGTTGGAGGAGGGTTCTGTGAAAATTTGCATTTTATTGGAGAAAGCAGAATACTATTAAATTATGGAGATAATTTTGGTGATGTAGTAACTCTTGCACATGAATTAGGTCATGGCTTTCATGGAGAATGTTTAAATGATGAAACTACATTAAATTCAGAATATCCAATGCCAATAGCAGAAACAGCATCTACTTTTTGTGAAACAATAATTAAGAAAGCTGCAATTAAAGATGCAACTAAAGATGAAGCATTAGCTATTCTCGAAACTGAGATTAGTGATTGTACCCAAGTAATTGTTGATATATATTCTAGATTCTTATTTGAAAAGTCATTTTTTGAAGCAAGAAAAGAAAGTTCTTTAAATGTTGAAGAAATAAAAGAACTTATGTTAAATGCTCAAAGAGAAGCTTATGGAGATGGTTTAGACCCTAATTTCTTACATCCATATATGTGGACTTGGAAGCCTCATTACTATGATGCAGATTATAATTATTATAATTTCCCATATGCATTTGGATTACTTTTTGCAAAAGGATTATATGCTGAATACCTTAAGAAAGGTCAGGCTTTTGCCAAAGATTATGAAAAATTGCTTTCAATTACAGGGAAAAATAAAATAGCAGATGTGGCAAAGGTCATGGGAATAGATATAAATAATAAGGAATTTTGGAGAAATTCTTTAAAGACTATTGAAGAAGATATTAATGAATTTATAGAGCTTAGTAACAAATAATATATAGGATTCTATAAGAGAGGGTGTATTTAATATAGATATCCACATTGTAAATCATACTTATACTTGGTGATTAATTATCAATGTTCAATTATCAATGCTTAATGGTTAACAATTGATAATTGAGCATTGAACATTGGCAATTAGTACTTTTAAATTACCAATTTAATTTAATATATAGGAATAACTTAGCATTTGGTTACATATGGAATATAGGAAGAGGGAGTATTAAAAATGAAAATATTTTACAATTCAGCAACAGGTAATTCATTGTATGTTGCAAAGACAATAAAAGACAAATTTAAAGATTGTGAATTAATTTCTATGAGCAAAGCATTAAAAGAAAATAAAATTGAAGTTAGTGGAGATGTGATTGGATTTATATATCCTATTCATTGTGGAGGGGTGCCAATTGTAGTCAATGAATTCATTTCAAAGCTAAAAATAAATGAAGATGCATATGTTTTTGCAATCGGAGTTACTGGTGGAGGAGGAGCAAACACTAGTTTCAGTCAAATCAATAAATTATTGCCTAATAAGCTTAAAATAAGTAATTATTGTACTATTAAATATATTTCAAATTATACAAGAGCGGGTAAAAACCCTACAGAAAAAAGAGCTAAGGATGCAATAAAAGATAATGAAAGTAAATTATTGGATTTTATAGAATCTCTTAAGAAAAAAGAGATTAAAGTAAAAGATTTTAAAGGTAGAATTGGAAATTTAGGATATATAATGTGGAAAGATTATTATAAGAATAAAGATAAAAATTTTAATGTAAATGATAAGTGTATTGGATGTAATATGTGTGAAAAAGTCTGCCCGGTAGACAATATTATAATGGAAAATGACAAACCAAAATGGTCTGGGAAATGCACAGATTGCATGGCATGTATAAATATATGCCCTAAAGAAGCAATAAACATTGGAAAATCTACTATTAAAAAAAATAGATACTTAAATCCATATATAAAGAGAGAAGAATTGTTTTAAGGAACATGAAAGAAAATAACAAGTCCAAAATAGGATAACAGATGGACTTGTTATTTTTTTTGATTGTGCCTAAATAGAGGATATTTCGTAATTGAAATATCCTCTATTATTTATTTTATTGTATTAGTTTTGGTAGTTTATTTCATTAAAAATAAAATATTTTATAGAATTAATAAACTTATATGTAATAATATGGTAATATATAATATAGAAATATGTATGAAATGGGGTTGTGAAAAATGGGATTCTTTAAAAGAGATGAGATTGAACAAAAAGAGGTAAAAGTAATTAATGAAATTAAAACTGAAACAAAAGAAGTTAAAAAGAATGTTTCTAAGAAAAAAAATTTATCGTTATTTGATGTAGAGACAATTGATTATGTAATTGAATATTTTCCATCAATGTCTGTTAAAATTCAAGATGGTCTGAATAGTTTAGCATGTATATTAGAAAATACAATAGATAATATTGAGGATAAATCAAGTGAAATTGTTAAAAAAGATAGAGATTTCAAACTTAGTAAAGCTCATAGAAATGCATCCATAGCCATATATGATATTGTTCAAAATATAGGTGAATATATAAAATGGATGAAGGATGAGTATGAAAAGAACATGGAGAATGAAGAAGATAAACTCAATCAAATAAATAAAGAACCTAAAATTGAAATTATAGAAAAAGATGTAGAAGAAAAAAATAAAGATTTCAGTAATAAAATAATTAATAAAGACGAAATAGAAGTATACAAAGATTTTTCGCTAAAAGAACCAAAAGCATTTAAATTAGATAATAATATAGTAATGGTTGAAGATTGGAATGATTTACTTGTAAAAACAGCAGAAGTTTTAACAAAACAATATAGAGAAAACAAGAATAGCAATAAGGATATTAAAGAAATAAAACCAATAGGAAAAAAATCAACTCAAAATTCTTTTAGAGATACTGTTATAGAGATGCTTACTGAATACAAGATAAGTCTTGACGATTTCAAAATTATCATTAAATGACCCTTTAAGGTCAAGTTTAAAATAGCATTAACTAGGTATAAAAACAATTATAAAAGATATTGACAATAAATATTATACAAAGTACAATAGGAATATAAATATATTGAACTAAATTTAATTTTAATAAACTTAGTATGAGTATATGTATACTTATATAGAAAAAGCTTAAAATAGTTAATAGAAAGCAATTTTAATAAAGATTATTTTAATTATAGGAAAAACGGAGGAATAAAATATGAAAATAGTAGATAGCATTGAATTTAAAAGTGAAATAGAAAGTGGAATTACAGTTGTAGATTTCTTTGCAACTTGGTGTGGACCTTGTAAGATGTTAGCTCCAGTACTTGAAGGATTATCAGGCGATATGGAAGGAAAGGCTAAGTTTATAAAAGTTGATATAGATCAAAGTTTAGATTTAGCAAATGAATTTCAAATTGCAAGTGTGCCAACAATGGTTATCTTTAAAGATGGTCAAAAAGTAGAGCAACTTATAGGATTTTTACCAAAAGAAAAAATTCAACAAACAATTGAAGCTAACTTATAGAATATTTTTTTAGTAAAAGCATAGCATATACATATATAAGTGCTATGTTTTTATTATAACAATATAAATTGAATACAATTCAATTTATATAAATGCAGTTTCGTTTTACTAAAACCAAATAATATAAAAATTATGTAAAGAGATATAAATATGAATTTTTATGATTTCTCAGCAAAAAAATGAATCGGAAAGAAGTAAAAATAGAAGAATATAAAGGGAATGTAGTGAAAGTATATTTATGAACAACAAAGTCTTAAAGATAAAAGATAATATTTTGAAATTATTGCATTGTTAAATTATAATATATATGTTGTATAAAAGAAAATAAATATAAATACAAATATAAACCATAAACAAAAAATTTAAGTACAAATTTGTACTGGAACTTATATATTTAAGTCAAGGTATATTAAAAAATATTGGAGGAATTTAATATGAGCGAAAGATATGATATTGCAATAATAGGAAGTGGCCCTGCAGGATTATCTGCTGCATTAAATGCAAAAATTAGAAAGAAAAAATTTATAATATTTGGTAACAAGGAACTTACTAGTAGGCTTACAAAAGCCCATGAAATAAATAATTACTTAGGGTTTTATAAGAAAAGTGGTAAGGAACTACAAGAAGAGTTTAGCAATCATTTAAAAGAAATGGATATAAATATAACAGAAGAAAGAATTAATAATATATATGCAATGGGCGAATATTTTGGTTTAATGGTAAATGAAAAGATGTATGAAGCAACTTCTGTAATATTGGCTACAGGGGTTCAATATGGAAAATTATTTGATGGGGAAGAAAGATTGCTTGGAAAAGGTGTAGGATATTGTGCTACTTGTGATGCACCTCTATATAAAAATAAAATAGTTACAATAATAGCATACAATAAACATGAAGAGGAAGAAGCTAATTTCATTGCGACTATAGCATCTAAAGTTTATTATATTCCTATATATAAAGAAAAAGTTGAAGTAGATTCTTCTATTGAAATTGTAAATGATATTCCAGTTGAAATTATAGGAGAAGATAAGGTAACCAAATTAAAACTTAAGAATTCAGAGATTGATACAGACGGTATTTTCATATTAAGAGATAGCATTTCTCCTGGACAATTGGTACCAGGACTTAAAATATTAGATAACCATATTGAAGTAGATAGATTGATGAAAACAAATATAAATGGATGTTTTGCAGCTGGTGATGTTGTTGGAAAGCCATATCAATATATAAAAGCAGCTGGAGAAGGTAATATAGCAGCATTATCAGCAACTAGTTATGTTGATTCTATTTCTAAAAGTTAATTTATCAGTTAGCGCTTAGATTTATTATGACAATTGTGACTATAAGGCGCCCATCGAGGGGAGAAGTTAAAATAAACTTAAGCTTGGGATTCGTCCACTGTCTGAATTGGAATTTACTAGATATTAATATAAGAAGGCTTATTTTGAGATTGACATCTATAAGTAAAAAAGCTAAACTTAATTATATTTATTAAAATTAAATTTGTAAAAATTAGATTAGATATAGGAGAAAAAATGAAGAAATATGATAGCATTAAATTAGATAATCAACTGTGTTTTTCATTATATGCAGCATCAAGAGAAATAATAAAATTATATAAGCCTTTTCTTGATAAATTTAATCTTACATATACACAGTATATTGCAATGCTTGTATTATGGGAAGATGAAAAAAGCACAGTTAAAGATATAGGCAAAAGATTACATTTAGATTCAGGAACATTAACTCCATTATTAAAAAAGATAGAAAGCATGGGGTTAATAAAAAGATATAGGGATGTAAATGATGATAGAGTGGTAATCGTTGAATTAACTGAGCAGGGAAGACTTTTAAAGGATGATGTAACAGAAGTACCACATGAAATGGCATGTAAGATAAATATGCCAATAGAAAGAGCTATAGAATTAAAAAAATCTTTAGATGAATTATTAACGATTTTAGAGTAGGGAACTTTGGAAAATCCTTTGATTTATTGTAGCGGAGGAGAAATTTAGTATGAAAGATGTAATTAATAAATTACAAGGAAATGAATTTTTTAATAACCTTAATAATGAAGAAATTGAAAAGTTAATTTCTAATATTGGATATTCAGTTAAAGCATATAAAAAGGGCGAAGTAATTGCAAATGAAGAAGATACGTGCAATAGTTTAGGATTTGTTTTAGATGGAGCAATTGAGATACAAAGAATATATCTTAGTGGAAAACAAATTACTCTAAAGCGATTAAGCAATGGGGATGTATTTGGAGAAGCTTTAATATTTTCAAAGAAATCTAAATATCCATCAACAGTTATATCATTTAGTGATAGTAGTGTACTTTATATAAGTAAAGCAGATGTATTGAAGCTATGCACAATGGATCAAAGAGTTCTTGGTAATTTTATGTCTGCATTAAGTAACAAGATATTCATGTTAAATTCAAAAATAAAAAGTATAGCATTTAAGAGTATTAAACATAAGGTGATTAATTTTATCTTAGAACAAGCAAAGATGCAAAAAAGTGAAACAATTAACTTAAGGGATAGTAAAGAAGAAATTGCATCTGCAATGGGAATCCCAAGGCCATCTTTATCGCGAGAATTAATGAATCTTAGAGATTTAAACTATATTGAATTTGATAGAAATGCGATTAAGATTTTAAAGATTGAAGAATTAGAAGAAGAATTATTTGACTAAATCGCTTGATAAAGAATAACATATCAAATATACACACATGGTGGCATGCTATTTAAAAAAATGTGTTTAATTTTAAAATTAAGCTTAATTTAATAAGACTGATTACTAGGAGTATTGATGAATAAAATTACTGTAGAACAATTAGACGAATTAGATATTTTTAAAAACATATCTAAAGCTTCATTTGAAAAACTTGTTCGTTTTGGGGAAGTTAAAAAATATTATAGAGGAAATCATATTTTTAGAGATAAAGACGATGTTACAACATTGTATGTCGTAGTAAGTGGCAGTGTATCATTATATAAATTAAATGAGAGTGGCCATAAACGTGTAATTTTCATTTTGGGTGCAGGGAAAATGATTAATGATGTGATTATACAAGATCTACCATCATCTATTAATTGTGAAATTTTTGAAGAAGCACAAATATTAAGTTATGATAAATATACATTTTTAGAAATTATGGAAAATGATTTTACACTTTCTAAAAATATAATCTCTTCATTAGCAATGAAAGTAAGACGGATGTATAGACAACTTAAAAATGCAAGTGGAATAATACGGATGGAAAAAAAGCTTGCTGCAAAGTTGTGGAAATTAAGTAAAGATTATGGAGTACCATGTGATAATGGAGTAATTATTAATATGAATATAAGTATTACATATCTTGCTGACTTATTAGGAGCAAAAAGAGAGACGATATCGAGAGCTTTAAAAATACTTTCAAATAAAAACTTAATTAGATATGAAAATAAAAAAATTAATGTAATAAGTCCAGAAAAATTATCAGAATTTTTTAAAACACCGTGATTTTAATCACGGTGTTTTATTTTTTTATAAATTATAATTTTAATATAGATAAAATAAATATGAAAGGGGAAATTTATAGTATGTTTTGTGAAGAATTTAACAGTGTGGTTATGGCAGGAAAAGCAAAGGTCAATTTATTAAAAACAAATGGGTTGGGGTATTTTATAAGTTCAATGCTTGCAGGTTTTTATGTAGGTATGGGAATTATTCTTATATTTACAATTGGAGGGCTATTAAATAGTAGTGGATCTCCTGCTACGAAAATTGTAATGGGAGCATCTTTTGGTATAGCACTTAGCTTAGTTATTATGGCAGGATCAGAACTTTTTACAGGAAATAATTTTATAATGACAGCTGCTTCTTTAAGTAAAGAGGTAAAGTGGACAGATACTATAAATGTTTGGATAGTTTGTTTTATAGGTAATTTACTTGGATCAATTATTGCAGGATATATGTTTTATGCAACAGGACTTTCAGCAGGACCGGTAGGAGAATTTATTTCAAAGACTTCAGCAGCAAAGATGAGTATTCCTTTTTGGCCATTATTAATGCGTGGAATATTTTGTAATATATTAGTATGTTTAGCTACATGGTGTAGTTTTAAATTAAAAAGTGAATCTGGTAAGCTTATTATAATATTTTGGTGTTTATTTGCATTTATTACATCAGGATTTGAGCATAGTGTTGCCAATATGACTCTTTTAACAATTGGGTTACTTAATCCAGGAGTAGCAAGTGTAAGTATAATGGGATATGTGTATAACATAGGAGTAGTAACAATCGGAAATATGATTGGTGGAGCTATATTTTTAGCATTACCTTATTATATAATTTCAAAAAAGAAATAACGAAATAAAGGAGTAAGATAATGGGATATAAATTAGATAAAACAGATATTAATAAAATATTTAAAGATTTATCAAAAGAATATTTAATATATGCACCTAAATTATTCGAAGGTGAAGGTACTTATTCAGATACTGATAGAGTGCGCTACGGTGAGATAAAAACAATAGATGATATTGTTTTTGATAAAAAGGCTTTATATTCATATAAAGAAGTATTACTTCCTATCTCTGAAACACTTTTTTTCTTTACAGAAGATACTATAAAGGAAGCAGATGCTCCTAAAAAGGGTGCAATTATATTTTTAAGAAGTTGTGACTTACATGCAGTAAAACGTATGGATGATATTTATTTAAAAAATGGGCAAGAAGATTACTATTATAAGAGAATAAGAGAAAATGCAAAGTTTATTTTAATAGGGTGTGAAGATTCATTTGAAAATTGTTTTTGTGTAAGTATGGGAACAAATAAGAATGATGATTATGATGCTTATTTAAAATTAAATGGTGATGATGTATATGTAGACGTAAACGATAATACTTTGGAAAATTTATTCAAAACAAATGAAGAGATAGATGTTAAATCTGATTTTGTAACAAATAATAATATAAATGTTTCAATACCAGAAAATCTTTCTTTAGATATTATGAAATCTGAAATGTGGAAGGATTATAGTAGTAGATGCATTGCTTGTGGAAGATGTAATTTTGTCTGTCCTACGTGTACTTGTTTTACAATGCAGGATATTTTCTATACTGATAATGGTAAAGCTGGAGAAAGACGCAGAGTTTGGGCATCATGTCATGTAGATGGCTTTACTAATATGGCAGGAGGCCACAGCTTTAGATTAGACAAGGGACAACGTATGCGCTTTAAAGTATTACATAAGGTATATGATTATAAAAAGAAATGGGGATATCACATGTGTGTTGGATGTGGAAGATGTGATGATATTTGCCCTGAATATATATCTTTCTCTAATTGTGTAAACAAATTAAAAGATGGTATGGAAGAGGTGTCAACGAATGAGTAAAAATGAATATATTCCTTTTTTATCAGAAATTAAAGAAGTAATTAAACATACTGAAATTGAATACACTTTTCGTATGGAATTTGAAGGTGATGTAAAACCAGGACAATTCTTTGAAGTATCATTGCCTAAGTTTGGTGAAGCTCCTATTTCAGTAAGTGGGATTGGAGAAGGTACTGTTGACTTAACAATAAGAAAAGTTGGTTTAGTTACTAATGAAATATTTAATACTTATGTTGGAGATAAGCTTTTCTTAAGAGGGCCTTATGGCAATGGTTTCGAAATTGAGAATTATAAAGACAAAGATGTAATTGTAGTTGCTGGAGGAACTGGACTTTCACCAGTTAAGGGAATTGTTGATTATTTTGCTAAGAACTCAAGTGAAGCAAAAGCTTTTACATTAATTGCTGGATTTAAATCACCAAATGACATTTTATTTAAAGATGATATTAAAATGTGGAAAAATAATATAAATCTTATTTTAACTGTGGATAATGCAGAAGAAGGATATGAAGGTAACGTTGGAATGGTTACAAAATATATTCCGGAACTACCAATTAAAGATATTAATAATGTAGCAGTAATTGTAGTAGGCCCTCCTATTATGATGAAATTTACAGTAGCAGAATTTTTAAAACGTGGAATAGATGAAAATAATGTATGGATTTCGCAAGAAAGAAAAATGTGTTGTGGTATTGGAAAATGTGGACATTGTAAAATAGATGATACTTATATTTGTTTAGATGGACCTGTTTTCAATTATTCAAAAGGTAAATTCTTAATAGATTAGGAGGAGTTAATTGTGGATTTAAATACAAAGGAAATCAAAAAAAATGCTTTTAGGGTAACTAAAGTAAGAGGATTAACTGCTTCTAGAATAAGAGTTCCAGGTGGACATATGGATGCAGAGCTACTCGGAAAGATACAAGAAATTGCACAAAAGTATGGTAATGGTACTATTCATATAACAACACGTCAAGGATTTGAAGTACCTGGTATAAGATTTGAAGAGATGGATAAAGTTAATGAATTATTGCAGCCAATAATTGAAAAGTTAGAAATTAATCAAGAAATACCAGGAAAGGGATATACAGCAGCAGGAACAAGAAATGTATCAGCATGTGTTGGAAATAATGTCTGTCCATTTGCTAATTATAATACAACAAGCTTTGCTAAGAGAATAGAAAAAGCTATTTTCCCTAATGATTTACACTTTAAGGTTGCGCTTACAGGATGTCCAAATGATTGCATAAAAGCGAGAACTCATGACTTTGGAATAATTGGTATGACAGAACCACAATATGATGTAGATAGATGTGTAAGCTGTGGAGCTTGTGTAAGAGCCTGTAAGAAAAAATCTGTAGATGCACTTAAAGTAGTTAACTATAAAGTTGTAAGAAATGCAGAGAAATGTATTGGTTGTGGCGAATGTGTTATAAATTGTCCTACAGGCGCATGGACAAGAAGCAAAGAAAAATATTATAAATTAGTTCTTATGGGTAGATCAGGAAAGAAAAATCCACGTCTTGCTGAAGATTTCTTAATTTGGGCAGATGAACAAAGTATAATTAAAATAATTTTAAATACTTATAAATTTGTCGAACAATATATAGACAAAGATGCACCTGGTGGTAAAGAACATATAGGATATATTATTGATAGAGTTGGTTTTGAAGAATATAAAAAATGGGCACTAGAGGGTGTAGAATTCCCAGAAAAAACAATTATTAAAGAACGTATTTATTGGAGTGGAATACATTTTTGCTAGAATGATATTTTATATATTAGAATAATAAATTAAGATAGAGTGGATATATATTAAGTAAAATATCATAAATTGCTTAAATATCCATTCTATTTTTTATTTTCTACAATTAACACATATATAGAAATTTTTCATAATAAAAATAATTAGTAACAGGCGTTACAGATTATTTCATAATTTCAATGTAGAATAAGTTTGTAAGGTAATTTTAGAAAAAATAAAGCAATAATAATTTTTAAATTTATTCAACTAAAAACAAATGTATGGAGGAGATTAAAATTATGGATAATAAAATGTTTTGTTTTCAATGTCAAGAAGCAGCGGGTTGTACAGGCTGTACTGTAAAAGGAGTTTGTGGTAAGACACCGGATCTTGCAAAAATGCAAGACTTATTAATATATACAACTAGAGGTTTATCAGAAGTAGCAACAAAAGCTAGAGCAGAAGGTGTAGCCGTATCACAAGCAATTAATACTATAGTAACAATGAACCTTTTCACTACTATAACTAATGCTAATTTTGATAAAGAAGTATTCTATGGCAGAGTGAAAGAAACTTTAAGTATAAAAGAAGAATTATTAGCAAAATTAAGCAATAAAGAATCTTTAAGTTCAGCAGCTTTATGGAATACTGAAAGCAGAGATGAAATGGAAGCTAAATCAGAATCAGTTGGAGTTTTAGCTACTGAAAATGAAGATATTAGAAGTTTAAGAGAACTTATTACTTATGGATTAAAAGGATTATCTGCATATATGAAACATGCAAATGCTTTAGGATATGAAGATGAAAATATATGTGCTTTCATGCAAAAGGCATTGTCATTGACTGCAGATAATAATGTAACAATAGATGAATATATAGGATTAACTTTAGAAACAGGAAAATTTGGTGTTGATGGAATGGCTATATTAGATAAAGCTAACACTGAAACCTACGGTAATCCAGAAATAACTAAGGTTAATATTGGAGTTAAAACAAATCCAGGAATATTAATTTCAGGTCATGATTTAAAAGATTTAGAACAATTGTTAATTCAAACAGAAGGAACAGGAGTAGATGTTTATACTCACTCTGAAATGCTACCAGCTCATTACTATCCAAACTTAAAGAAATATTCAAATCTGGTTGGTAACTATGGAAATGCATGGTGGAAACAACCTGAAGAATTTGAAAGTTTTAATGGACCAATACTTATGACTACAAATTGTATAGTTCCACCAAGAGATAGCTATAAGAGTAGATTATATACTACAGGTTCAGCAGGATATGAAGGATGTACTCATATTACAGCTGATGAAAACAAGAAGAAAGATTTCTCAGTAATTATTGAACAAGCTAAAAATTGTGCAGCTCCGACTCAAATAGAAGAAGGGGAAATCATTGGTGGATTTGCTCATAATCAAGTATTAGCACTTGCTGATAAAATAGTTGAAGCAGTAAAAACTGGAGCTATAAAGAAATTCTTTGTTATGGCAGGCTGTGATGGTAGACAAAAGGCTAGATCATACTACACAGATTTTGCTAAAGCCATTCCAAAGGATACTGTTATATTAACAGCTGGCTGTGCAAAATATAGATATAATAAATTAGAGTTAGGAGATATAGGTGGAATTCCTAGAGTTTTAGATGCAGGACAATGTAATGATTCTTATTCATTAGCATTAATTGCATTAAAATTAAAAGAAGTATTTGAACTTGAAGATATAAATGAATTACCAATAGCATTTAATATTGCATGGTATGAACAAAAAGCAGTAATAGTTCTTTTATCTCTATTACACCTAGGAGTAAAGAACATTCACTTAGGACCAACACTTCCAGCATTCCTTTCACCAAATGTAGTTAATGTTTTAGTAGAAAACTTTGGCATCGGTGGAATTACAAATGTTGAAGATGATATAGAAATGTTTTTAAACTAATAATAACAACATAAAAAAGACATTAAGAACTTATATAAACTATAAGTTCTTGATGTCTTTTTATATGTTTAGTTGTATTTAAAAGAATATTGAAATTTTATTAACAATAAAAAGGTGGTATAATTAATGTCAAATAATAATTAGTGTATATTAAGATAGAAAGGATTAAAGTGAATAAATGAAGATAAATAATTTTTTTTCTAAAGAAAAAAAGGAAAATAGATTTACAGGAAAAGAATTTTTAAAATATGTAGGACCAGGAATTTTAGTTACAGTAGGATTTATAGATCCTGGTAATTGGGCATCAAATATTGCGGCTGGATCTAGTTATGGATACAAATTACTTTGGATCGTTACATTAGCAACAATAATGCTTATTGTGTTACAACATAATGCTGCACATTTAGGCATAGTTACAGGGCTTTGTATTTCAGAAGCAATAAATAAATATATGAAATCAATTATTGGAAAAGCAATAACATCAACTGCAATATTAGCAGCAATAGGTACTGCTATGGCAGAAATTTTAGGATCAGCCATAGCTCTAAAAATGTTATTTAATATACCTATAAAAATAGGATCTTTAATATCAGCAATATTAATAATATTTATGTTGTTTTCAAACTCATATAAAAGAATAGAAAAAGTCATCATAGGATTTGTATCAATCATAGGATTATCATTTATATTTGAGACAGCACTCGTAAATGTAAATTGGAGTGAAGCATTAAAAAATTTAGCAATACCTAATATTCCAAATGGTTCACTGCCAATAATAATGAGTATTTTAGGAGCAGTGGTTATGCCACATAATTTATTTTTACATTCTGAAGTAATTCAAAGTAGAAAATGGAATTTAAAGGATAAATCAATAATTGAAAAGCAATTAAAATATGAATTTATGGATACAATGCTATCAATGATAATAGGTTTTGTTATAAATAGTGCAATGATTTTAGTTGCAATAACATTCTTTCAAAAGGGGGTTGAAGTAACAGAACTTGAACAGGCTCAAATAATGTTAAAGCCTTTACTAGGAAGCGGTGCTTCAATAGTGTTTGCAATAGCTTTATTATTTGCAGGAATAGCTTCATGCATTACTGCTGGAATGGCAGGAGGATCAATATTTGCTGGATTATTTGGAGAAGAATATGATATAAATAGTAAAAGTAGTAAAAATGGAGTTTTAATTACTATTATATTTTCATTATTAATAATATTTTTTATTGAGAATCCATTTAAAGGATTAATATATTCACAGATGTTATTAAGTATTCAACTTCCTATAACTATTTTTAGTCAAATATATTTAACATCGTCAAAAAAAGTTATGGGAGAATATAAAAATACTACAATAGAAAATATTATACTTTGGGTTATTGGTGGTATAGTTACAGCATTAAATATTATGTTATTAGTAAGCGTTATTTAATGAATATATAATCGGTAGTATTGTGACGGAATACAATAAAAGGTTTAAAAACCTTTAAAATATTACAATATAGTGAGTTAATAATATGTAATTAGTTTTAAAACAATATGGGGGAATAAACATGTTTAAAAAAATTCAATCACTGTTGATTGGAAGGGCACTTAAGACCACCGAATTAGCTGAGGAAAAACTTAGTGTTCTTTGGGGGTTACCAATATTATCAAGTGATGCAATTTCTTCAGTAGCTTATGCTAGTGAAGAAATATTGTTAGTGCTTGTACCTGCACTTGGAATGTATGCGTATGGAACAATGCTATGGATAGCAATTGCAATTACAGCGTTATTATTTATACTTGTATTTTCATATAAGCAAATAATTGATTCTTATCCTCATGGAGGCGGATCATATATTGTTGCTAGTGAGAATATAGGTAAAGTACCAGGACTCTTAGCAGCATCATCATTAATGATAGATTATGTTTTGACAGTTGCAGTTAGTACTTGTGCAGGTGCCGCAGCAATAACATCTGCGATTCCGGCACTTTTGCAACATCAAGCATTAATTGCCATTTCATTAATAACTATAATAACTTTAGGAAATCTGAGAGGCATAAAGGATTCAGCTAAGTTATTTGGGATACCAACATATTTGTTTATATTCTCTATAATAATAATGATAGGAACAGGAATTTTTAAAGTTTTAGTTT
>JAKBFR010000043.1 GCA_021837545.1 Bacillota bacterium
ATTATTAAAGTTTATGACATGACCTGTACTTCTTGTGAAAACAGAGTAGAGAGAGCATTAAAGAAAGTTGATGGAGTTGTAAATGTTATGGCTAGCTATAGCAATCAACAAGTAACTGTTGAATATGATAGTGAGCTTTGTACAAAAGAACAATTAAATGAAGCTATTAATAAAGCTGGTTACAGTACAAAAAATTCAAGTAATATTAAATTTGCAGGATTTTTTATTGTAGTTGCAGCTATATTGATTATTGGTAACTCTACATCAGGTTTTGATATGAGTGCTAAGTTAAATAATGCATCTTATATGGTGTTATTTATTGTTGGTATGCTTACTTCTATTCATTGTGTTGGTATGTGTGGCGGAATAATGCTAACACAAAGTTTATCTAAAAACAATATTGTGATTGAAAATCAGAGTAAATTTAAGACTTTAATGCCTGCGATTTTGTATAATGCTGGAAGAGTAACTTCTTATACAATTATTGGTGGTATAGTAGGCGCTTTAGGCTCTGTGTTATCATTATCACTTAATGTGAAAGCAGGGCTTCAAATAGTTGCAGGATTATTTATGGTAATAATGGGATTAAATATGGCGGGGTTCTCTATGTTTAGAAAGTTCAATATTAAATTGCCATGGTCCTCATGCAAAGTAAAAAATAAACCTAAGGCTCCGTTTTTGGTTGGAATGTTAAATGGATTAATGCCTTGTGGCCCTTTGCAAACAATGCAGCTTTATGCATTAGGTACTGGTAGTGCAGTAACTGGGGCCTTATCAATGTTTATATTTTCACTCGGAACAGTTCCTTTAATGCTAGTATTTGGAGCTATATCAGGTTTTTTAAGCAAAGGTTATACAAAACAACTTTTAAAGTTTAGTGGATTTTTAGTAATAATACTTGGAATAATAATGGGAAACAGAGGACTTGCCCTTGCTGGAGTTGGAGTTCCAAGTGTTAGCACATTAACACAAGGCCTTTCAGGTAGTGAAGCTCAAGCTGCAACAGCTAATGTAGCTAAACCAACTATGGAAAATGGAGTTCAAGTAATAAGAATGACTGCAGATAATAATGGTTATACTCCTAATGCTTTTTATGTGCAAAAAGGTATACCTGTAAAGTGGATAATTACAGGTAACCAGATTAATTCTTGCAATAATGCAGTGGTAGTACCATCTTTGAATATACAAAAAACTCTAAAGTCTGGTGAAAATGTAATAGAATTTACACCTGGAGATAAAGATATAAACTTTAGTTGTTGGATGGGAATGATAAGAGGCGTAATAAAAGTTACAGATAATCTTGATTCCGTAGATACATCTAAAGCAGATTCATCAATTCCGACACCAAGCAGTGGAATGAGTTGCTGTACTGGGGGAACTGCAAGTAGTGCACCGCAAACTCAAAGTATATATGGTGATGATTTAAGTAAAGTTTCTACTGAAAGATTAATTAAGAAATCAAGTATTTCTGGAAATACTCAAAGCTTAAATATAAAAGGAACTGGTTATGAGTTTGATCCACTTGTAATAGTATTAGAAAAAGGAATAAAAACAAATCTTTCTATAGATCTTAGCTCATTTGATAATGCGGATGGAAATTTTACGATATTAAATGGTGATAATAATGATATAGTAACAAATTTTAATGGAAAAAAAGGTGTTGTTAATGTTGACTTTAATATATCTAATAGTGGAACATATCTTATTGTAAAAAATAATGCAATTGTAGCTGGTATTGAAGTTACAGATTCATTAAAAAATGTTAACCTAGAAGAAGTTCGTAAAAAATTTATAAGTTAATAGCTCTTGACAATAAAAGAACGTTCGTTTATTATAGAAATATAATAGAGGTGTTCAAATGAGACGAAAAGATGATGAAAAAGAAAAAAGTATAAAAGATGCAGTTATTAAGTTAATACTTAAAGAAGGTTTTCAAGGTACTTCTATTTCGAAAATAGCTAAAGAGGCAGGGGTTTCCCCAGCTACTGTTTATATTTATTATGATAATAAAGAAGCAATGCTTCATGATATATATATTGAGTATTCTGAAGAGGTCTTTGAGTATTTACTTAATAAGGTAATTAATGTGATTGATGGTAAGCAACTCATTGAAATAATAGTTAGAGAATATTATACATACATTAAAAGGAATGGCGAAATTTTTCATTTTGTAGAACAATTTTCAAGTTGCCCGGCTCTAGCTAGTGGATGCTCAGAACGCACGGGTATAAAAAATTTAAATAATTTGTTAGATGATATGAAAGAAAAGAAAGTGTTTAAAGATTTTCGAAATGATAATTTGATGGCGATAATTTTTTCTCCAGTAAAATACATTGCTATTAATCAGTGTATTGGAGAAATAGAGCAAGTTGAATTACTGAAAGAAATGATTAGGATTATACAGGAGGCTTTGATAGAAAATTAAAGCAAGAGAATTAAAGAGAGACAATTAAAGCAAGAGAATTAAATAGAGACAATTAAAGCGAGAGAACTTTGTGAAGAAATAATCACAAAAATATCTCGCTAATATTTAACAAATAGTTAAATGAACGTTCACTTATGAATACAACTGAAGAAAGGATGATTAATATGATGAATATAGATAAGAAAAACAACGAAGGTATGGTAATTCCAGTATCAGACCTAGCTTTATTACCAGGAATGATTTATACACTAAAGCTAAATAAGATTAGTGAGGAAGAGCTTAAAAATTTAGCTGAGGAGCATGAAATTAATATTGCATTACCTTTAAAGCAAAATTTTAACCAAAGTCTCTTAAAGGAAGATGATTTTTATAAAATTGGAGTTTCCTTTCATGTAGATGGAATTGAAAAAACAGAAAAAGGATACCAAATAAAAATTAAAGCGATAGATAGGGTAGAAATTAAATCACTTAGTATTGCAAATAATTATATCAATGCAGAATTTGAGATTGCATCAGATATTATTGATCTCACAGAAAAGAGCCGAGAAGAAATGATAGAGTATGTGAAAAAGGTTACTCGTGAAGTTAGTGAAAATTTCACAGGATCAGATCAGTTCATGAAGATTATAGAAGAACAAAAGGATTTAAATAAACTCATTGGTTATCTTACTCAATTTATGCCACTTTCAAACCAAGAAAAGTATGAGTTAATAGAAACTCAATCTCTAAAAGAGAGAAGCCTTAAGTTTATGGATTACCTATTAAGGCAAAAAGAAACTCTAAAGTTACAATTTGAGATGACAGAAAAGTTAACTGAAAAAGCTAGTAAAAGTTATAGAGAATCAGTTCTTAGAGAACAATTAAAGGCAATTCAAAGTGAATTAAATGAAGGAAAAAGTGAAGGTTCTAAAAAGGACAAGGATTATTTAAATAAGATTGAAGAGGCTCAAATGCCAGCTGAAATAAAAGAGGCTGCCTTAGAAGAATTAGAAAAATTAGAAAGCCAAAGTCCAAATAGTTCTGACTATAACGTTATACGTAACTATTTAGACCTTTTAGTAAAGCTTCCTTGGAAAAAGGCTGAATCTAAAATGATTAATTTAGGGGAAGCAAGACGTGTATTAGATGAACAACATTATGGACTTGAAAAAGTGAAAGATAGAATAATACAACATTTAGCAGTTATGCAATTAAAGAAAGATAAAAAGGGTTCTATTTTATTACTAGTTGGACCTCCAGGAACAGGGAAGACAAGCTTAGGTAAAAGTATTGCTGAAGCCCTTGATAGGAAGTATATACGCTTAAGTTTAGGTGGTGTTCGTGATGAAGCTGAAATTAGAGGACACAGAAGAACTTATGTAGGTGCAATGCCAGGAAGAATTATTCAAAGCATTAAGAAGGCAGGAGAAATAAATCCAGTTATGGTTTTAGATGAAGTAGACAAGCTAATGACAGGTTATAACGGAGATCCTGCTAGTGCACTACTTGAGGTACTAGATCCTGAACAAAATAATAGTTTCACTGATCACTATTTAGATTTACCTTATGATTTGTCAGAAGTGTTCTTTATAGCTACAGCTAACTCACTAGATAGTATTCCTAGACCTCTATTAGACAGAATGGAAATAATTCAAATATCTAGTTATACAATGAATGAAAAATTCCATATTGGAAAAAATCACTTAATACCTTTAATACTTGAAGATCATGGACTTAATAAAGATCAGTTAGTTATAGAAGATGGAGCTTTAGAAAAAATTATTAGTGAATATACTCTAGAGGCTGGCGTGAGAGGTCTTAAAAAGCAATTAGCTACTCTTGCAAGAATTACTTCAGAGAAGATTGTATCTAATAAGGTAGAATTGCCATTTAAAGTTACTGCGGACGAACTAGATGATTTACTTGGAAGAAAAGTTTCAAGTCATGATAAGGCACAAAGCGATAACCCACCAGGAGTAGTAACAGGATTAGCTTGGACAGCTGTAGGCGGAGAGATACTTTTCATTGAAGCTACAGATATGTTAGGAAACGGACAAGTTACTTTAACTGGTCAATTGGGAGATGTTATGAAAGAATCTGCAAAGATTTCTTTAAGCTTATTGAAGTCAAGATTACCAATGAATGCTATAAACTTTAAAGAAAGAGATCTTCATATTCACGTTCCATCAGGATCTGTTCCAAAAGATGGTCCTTCAGCTGGAATTACATTATTTACAGCACTTGCATCTTTAGTTACTGGTATAAAAGTAGATTCAAAGCTTGCAATGACAGGAGAAATTACTTTAAGAGGAGCAGTACTTCCAATAGGAGGACTTAAAGAAAAATTAATCGGAGCTCAAAGAGCTGGAATAACAAAGATATTAATTCCAAAGGATAATTTAATTGACTTAAAAGATGTGCCAGAAGAGGTTAAGAGTCAATTAACTATTATAGCAGTAGAAACAGTAGAAGACGTACTTCGTGAAACTTTGGGAATATCATTACCTAGAGTAGAACATATATTTAATCCTAATGGATCTACTCAAACAACTTTTAATGTGAATCAACTATAATTTAACATGAAATAGCCATCACCTTTATGTAAAGGTGGGGGCTATTTCGTATTTTGAGGTAAGATTTTCAGTAAAATGCATAATATTTCTAGTCTAAAGTAATACTAATATTAAGAATTTTCTGAAAATAAAGGGAATTGAACTTTTATGTAGAATACATATATAGAGAGGAAGTGGGATTTTTGGAAAAGTATAATATACCAATGGGAACTTTAGTTGAAATAAAACATAATGGTGTAAAAGCTGATAAAAAGAATGATGGGGTAAGATTGTATGTTGTGGCACATCATAAAGATGAAAAAGGAACACCAGTATATTCTTTAGGGTTAAAAGGAGAAACCAGTGCTTTAAAAATGCATAATGGATTTTACGAGGAGGATTTAGAGGTTATTGATAAAATATCTGTTCAGTTAACTAAGGATGAAATAAGTGATATAGTTCAGTGGGGAAATACCGGTGAAGAAGAAGGATGGCTAATTGAAAAGGAAGTAAATTTAAAAGACAGGTTAAGCAAATTTATTTAATTGATATAGGAATTAAATCTAGCAGCTCTAATAAAGTTGCTAGATTTTTATATTGAAACTATTATTTCATATCAATGAATTAGATAGTTAAATAAAAAGCTTACCACAAGGTATTTTGAAATATGATTGGATTAAGATAATATTTAATATTTTTATGTCTATGAAATGTGTATTTTAGTTAGTTGGTGGGTATCTGGTTGTATGTTTTTTTCTCATTCACACAAAAATATAAATTAACATATTATATAGTATCTTAAATAACTGAGGAGGAAATTTCAATGGGATGCAATAATAATAACAATCGTCGTAATTCTAACGAAAATAATCAATGCAGAGAAAATTCTAGAGTAATAAATCATAATCATGAATTTTTATCAAGTACAGACTATGAAAAAGATGCTGAAGGAGTAGAACACAATCATCGTATTGCCGGTGTGACTGGTCCTCCAATTGTGCGTGGTAAATCTCATGTTCATAATATAGCCGTGTTTACAGATACTTTTGATGATCATTTTCATAAGATTTGTGATACTACAGGTCCAGCTCTTTATCTTCCTGATGGAAAACACATTCATTTACTAAAAGGTACAACAGATGTTGCAGATGAAAATAATCATGATCATGATTATTTCTTCACTACTCTAATTCAAGCTCCTTCAAATGTTCCAGAAGATAGAAACTGTTAAAAAAGATTAGAAATTGTTTTTATCAATAAATAGGTATCTTTTAGGGTATGGGAGTTAATCCTGTATCCTTTATTTATGCATAGGAAATTATATGTATAGATGGTGCATACCAATTATACCTTAGCAGAAATAACAAATTAGTTTATACCATTAAAAAGTTGATGCGGCAACACTCATAAATGGTTCTGTTAAATAATCTAATACAAATATCACAACTTTTCTATAGTGGATTATTTATTGTTTTTGACTTTTTTTTCTTTATTATTAGCCTTTTCATTAGTTTTTCTGTTTTCGTTTATTTGTGGTACAACTTGAGTTATCTTTTGTCCTTCGCTTATAACTAAATCGATTTTACTATTTTTTTCATAGTAGGTATTACTTGCAGGCGATTGGTTAATAATTAAGCCCTTAGGGACAATATCACTATATTCATTTGTGATATTGCCAAGCAAAAATCCATTATTAATTATACTGCTCTCAGCAACATCTTGAGAATCTCCAATAAGTGAAGGCACAAGTTTCTTTCCATCTTCTGGCAAGGTTACACTCGCTTCTGGAACAGCAGTTTCTGTAGTAGTAGCGTTTGTATTTGTAGAAGGTCCTTTAGAAAGATATTTTCCTAAAATACAAATAATTATAGATAAAATAATTAATCCAACAATTATTATTATCTTTTTATTTTTACTAGTACCATTATTTTTTGATAGTCTTTTTTTATCTTTTTTTAGTATTGGAGTTTCTGAACTCATGACTTGAGTCATAAGAACTGTGGAATCAATTTTTGTATCAGACAATACAGCAGTTGGGTCTGTTGGAACTGTCGCATCTATGTCCATTAGAACTGTTACACCAATTGATCCATTATTAAAGTTCACTTCTAAATCAGAATTCTCCTTAATTGCATTTAAAATATCAGCAAGTTCCTTAGCAGTTTGAAATCTATTAATAGGTTGTTTCTCTAATGCTTTTAAAATTACTGCATTAATATTTTCAGGGATACCGGTAATAACTTCTTTGGGTGGAATAACAGGTTCTTGAATATGCATCACAGCTATGGAAATAGGAATTTCTGCATTATAAGGTACTTGTCCGGTCATCATTTGATACATAACAATACCTAAGGAGTAAATGTCTGTTCTACAATCCACAAAACTTCCTTTAGCTTGCTCTGGAGAAAAATAATGTACAGAACCTACAATCTTATTAGGATTGGTTATGGTTACTGAATCTGTTACTTTAGCGATTCCAAAGTCGGTTAATTTAACTATATTATCTTCTGTGATTAAAATATTATCTGGTTTTATATCTCGATGAATTATATTATTTTTATGAGCACATTCAAGTGCTTTAGCTATTTGAAAAGCTATATCTAAAGTATTCAAAGGGCTAAGTCTAACATTTTTCTGTATTAGTTGCTTTAATGTTTTTCCATTAATGTATTCCATAACTATAAAATTAATATTGTCCTCGGAACCAACATCATAAACATTAACTATGTTTGGATGTGACAAGCTTGCAATAGAATTAGCTTCCCTTTTAAACCTAGCGATGAAATCTTCACAATCATTTAACTCTGATTTTAATATTTTTACAGCTACAAATCTATTTAATAAAGTGCATCTTGCTTTATAAACAATTCCCATGCCACCTTCACCAATTTTTTCTAATAATTCATATCTGTTCAAAAGTAATGTCCCTATCATGTCTGTCCTCCGATGTAAAATAATAATACATGTATTATAACATAATAAATACCTATAAATGCATCGCTTTTGAAAGAGTTGATACAAGCAAATGGAAAGAAAAAACAGTATAACAAGGGAAGTTTTTTACATAGGCATAAGTAGTGACTAGATTGTTTTTGAAGAATATTATTAAAAAACATATATTCTGAACTGTATTTTTGTAAAAATAAGTTATTACTATTTGCATATTTTGAGTGTAAGTATAATTATAACAAAATAAAAAAGAGGGGGATACCCTTTGTATTGCAAGGGTTAGAGGGATGTTAGAGAGCATAAGGAAAGAAACGAGAGCATAGTTGAGCTTACTATAGTTAATATCTTTTAAGGGAATTAATTCACTGATTATGATGTTGAATAATGTCGAAAATGTGTTAGTATATAGACATGGACTTCCTTGAAAACAATAACACTAAAAAACGATTTAAAAAAAATTAACATATAAGATATCAAGGAACCAAATAAAACAAACAAAGGAGAAAAACTAATGAAGAAGGCTTTTTTAAAAAAGATAGTGATGGCGGTTGTTGTAGCAACAACAATGACTAGTTTAACACCGTTAGGAGTATCTGCAGCAACTACTAATTCAATAGATAACAATTATTACAATTTAATCACAAGTGGAATATTAAAGGCAGGTTGGATTCAAGACAATGGCAAATGGTATTACTGCGATAACACAGGAGCAATACAAACAGGGGTTATTAAAGTTAATGGTAAAACTTATTGTCTAAACACAACTGGTGTAATGGAGACTGGAAAGGTTAGTGTAAATAATAAAACATATACATGTTCTTCAAATGGACAAGTAGTAGGAACTAAAGCTCCAGTAGTTGATAAAATATTTGATTCAAAAAATAAAGTAGTGAAAGATAATAATCAAAATTCTACAGTAAGTAATTCGAATATTAGTCAAGTGACAACTAATACAGGAACTACTAGTGCAAGCACGGGAAATACAACTAATATAGGAACGACTACTAGTACAAGCACGGGAAGCACTACAAATACGGGAACTACTACTAGTACAAGTACAGGAAATACTGCTACTACTTCAGATGTAACTACAGTAGATGTACAGGGGTTACCTAAATTACCAACAACATATTCTATTAATGTACAAGCTACCACTGAAGATAAAATTCTTGAATTAATGAATGCAAAAAGAGTAGAAGCTGGTTTAAAGCCATTAACTATAGATAACACTTTAGTACAAGTAGCAAGATATAAGAGTGACCATATGATTCAATATAATTACTTTGACCATGTAACTCCACAAGGAACTAAATACACAGATTGGTTACAAGCAGTAGGGTACAAATATACTACAGCTGGGGAAAATATAGCATATAACACTTACGATGCAAATGAATTATTTACCCAATGGTGGAATTCACCAGGTCATAGAGCAAACATGATGAACTCTTCATATACTAAAGTTGGTATAGGAGTTGTTCAAGGAAATGGTAAATTTATGGGGACACAAGAATTTTCAAACTAGGAATATGAGATAAGATACTAACAATTATCTTTGAAAAAAATAAAGTTTGGGTTTAAAAATAAAATAGAATCTATAGAATAGACACTTAAAAAGACTATTTCTATAGGTTCTTTTTTGTGCAATAAAATAGAAAGGTTATAAAAGATATGAACAAAAACTTTTGTATAATATAGAAACCAGATAGTAGCTATCTAGTTTTTTAAAAGATATCATTGACGTGGGGTTCACATGAAGGTACGAGGGAACCTGACTCGCGGCCATTAACAAAGCCTTATATGTGCATAGCAAACCACCCGTTTTTTACGGGTGGTCATGTTAAATCTCTCATTACATTCTTGTATAAGCAATTGCATTTCTCATTTTTTGGGTTGCATCATGAGTTAATTCCTTTCTTTTTAATACAACACTCATATATAAAGCATCAATTATAGTTAAATGAGCAATTCTGGAGGCAAAAGCTTCAAATTGATAACCAGTTTCTTGCGAAATGGTATTAAGATGAATATCTGCTTTTTCACCAATTGGAGATTTAGAGAAAGAAGTAATTGCAATACTATTTGTTTCATTTTCCTTAGCAATATCTAATAAGTTTATCATGTTCAAATTAGAACCAGTGTGAGAAATTATTACAATTAAATCATTCTTAGTAAGTTGAGCAAGAGACATTAATTGTAAATGATTATCTGTGTAAACTGAAACTCTTAAACCGGTTCGTAGAAATTTATGATGAGCATCCATAGCTACAATACCAGAACCCCCATTACCATAAAATACGATTTGGTCAGCAGCCAATATAGCATTGCTTGCTTTTTCGATGAGTTTTGAATCAACAGAAAGCAATGTGTCATTTAATGCAGTAATATTAGCTTGAAATACTTTATTAATAATAGTTTGTTCATTATCATTTTTACTAATTTGCTCATTTGCATAATTACTATCTAGTCCTTCAGTCAATTCTGTGGCTAAAGTAATCTTAAGTTCTTGAAATCCATTTAGATTAATTTTTTTACAAAAACGAAATATTGTAGCATCAGATACTTGAAGTTTTTCAGCTACTTGGCTAATAGTAGAATAAATAAGATCTCTAGTACTATTTATAATATAATCTGCAATTTTTCTTTCTGTTTCATTAAAGGTATTATATTGTGATTTAATTTGAAGAATTCCGTTTAGAACGGGTTTCATGATCTCACCTTCTTATAAATATTATTATAATTATTAAATTTATTATTTGTATGTAATTATATATAAAAAAATAATTTTATGCAATAAAGAAAAATGTGAAAGAAAATTTCATTTTATTTTATAATAACTATTGAAAATAATTTTCGCGTGATATATAATAAGCTCAAGTAAATTTATTTCGTATAATTTAATATTGTGAAAATGAATTTCAATAATTTTTTTTAAGTACATTAATAAATTAAGTAATCATTAGTAATAATATAATTTGAATTAATAAAAAACATATATAACACTGTTTTTAGGATTGAAATGACAACGGTATCAAATAATAGATAAGATTTTACAATCCCTAAGACAAAGTTAAAAAGAGGAGGAAGATGAATGACAACAAAGATTGCAATAGTAAATTCTAGTAGTTTTGGTAGAATATTTCCGGAACATATTGAAAGATTAAATTTTTTGGGACAAGTAGATAGATTTGATTTTCCAAAGGATATGTGTGGGAAGGAATTAGCAGATAATCTAAATGGGTATCCAATTATAATTGCAAGTGTTACTGCCTTATATGACAAAGAATTCTTTGAAAATAAAGATAAAACTTTACTTATTACGCGTCATGGAATAGGCTACAATAACATTGATGTGCCAGCAGCTACTGAAAAAGACACATTTATTACAAAGGTAGATGCACCTGTAGAAAGAGAAGCAGTAGCAGAAAATGCAATTTCTCTATTAATGACTGTTTTAAGACAGATCATCCCTGCATCTTTAAAAGTTAAAGAAAGCAAATGGGTTGAGAGAGCTAATTTTATGGGATATGAAATAAAGGGTAAAACAGTAGGTGTAATTGGTTTAGGAAATATCGGAAGCAGAGTGGGAGAGATACTAAAGTATGGATTTAATGCAAATCTTATTGCTTATGATCCAAATCTTTCTGATGAAGAGATAAGAAAAAAAGGAGCAGAACCTGCATCGCTAGAAGAACTTCTTAAGAGTTCAGATATAATTTCATTAAATGCTTCTGTTGATAAAAATAGTTATCATATGATTTCTGAAAAAGAGTTTTCTCTTATGAAAAAGGGAGTATATATTGTAAATACTGCAAGAGGAGAACTCATGGAGCAAAAAAGCTTAATAAAAGCATTAGATGAAGGTATTATAGGCGGTTTAGGTATAGATGTAATTGAAGATGAGCCAATAGACGAACATCATACTATTTTAACCTATAAAAATGTAGTTGTAACACCACATATATCAGCCTATACATATGAGTGCTTAAAGGGAATGGGAGACAAGGTTGTAAGCGATGTTGAGAAAGTTTTAAGAGGAGAAAATCCCGATAATGTTATTAATCAAGAATTACTAAAATAAGTTTGATGGAGGTAAAAACATGAATGATATTGGATTAATTGGACTAGGAGTAATGGGAAAAAGTCTTGTTTTGAATGTAGAAGATAAAGGTTATAGCATATCAGCTTATAATTATACTCCAAATGAAACAAAAGATTTGATGGAAAATGAAGGAAAAGGAAAAAATATTTCAGCATTTTATGATGTTGAATCTTTTATAAAATCTATAAAGAAACCAAGAAGAATTTTCCTTATGATTACAGCAGGAAAACCAGTAGATAGTATGATTGAAAAACTTGTTCCATTGCTTGATAAGGGAGATTTAATCATGGATGGTGGAAATTCTTATTTCCACGATACAACAAGAAGAAATAATGAGTTAAAAGAAAAAGGGATAGGTTATCTTGGAATAGGAGTTTCTGGTGGAGAATCAGGTGCCTTAAATGGACCTTCACTAATGCCTGGAGGGTCAAGAGAAGCTTATGATTTAGTAAAAGATATATTACTTAAAATTGCAGCAAAGACAGAAGCAGGCCCATGCTGTACATATATAGGAAATGGATCTGCAGGACATTTTGTTAAAATGATCCACAATGGCATTGAATACGGTATGATGCAAGCCATTTCAGAAGTTTATGATATAATGCGTAAGTCATTAAGTCTTTCAGCAGAAGAAATTGGAGATATATTTGAAACTTGGAATAGTGGAGAACTTAATTCATTCCTAATGGAAATATCATATAAAGTTATGAGATGTAAGGATGAAAAGACAGCAAGACCATTAGTGGATTTGATTTTGGATAAAGCAGGACAAAAGGGAACTGGAAAGTGGACTGCACAAACTTCTCTTGATCTTGGAATTCCAACACCTTCTTTGACTGTAGCTGTTGAAGAAAGAGTTATGTCATTCTTTAAAGAAAATAGAGTAAATCTATCAGGAAAAATTAATAAAAAATATCCTGAAGCTTCATATGACAAAGATAAAATTGTAGAAGAATTAAAAGATTCATTACTTTTCTCAAATTTTATACTATTTTCTCAAGGCTTATGGCTTATGGCAGAGGCTTCTAATACTTATAATTATGATGTAAATATATCAGAAGTTCTCAAAACATGGAAGGGAGGCTGCATAATAAGGTGCAAAATGTTGGATTACTTTAAGGAAATAATTGATGAAGATAATAACAATGTTAATCTTTTAAATAATCAAATGTCATTAGATTTTCTTATGGAAAAATTAGATTCCATAAGAGATATAACGAATATTGCAAAGGATTTCTATGTACCTGTCATAGTTCACAATACAGCTTTAGACTATTTCCATAGTATGGTTGAAGAAAATCTTCCAGCAAATCTTATTCAAGCACAAAGAGATTTTTTTGGTGCTCATACTTATGAAAGAATTGATGAAGAAGGAATTTTTCATACTAAAAACTGGTCATAAAGTTAATTTTAATTTGTTGATAAGGATGTCCCCTCTCTTGAATTAAATTATATTTTTCATATAAATTTCGATTTTAAGTGGGGAAATCCTTTGATAATATATTTGTGAAAACGTATAAAGCGTATAGCTTTAGGGTTTTGCAAAAAAACTATAATTTATAATAAAAGGGAGGAAAATAAAATGGGACAAGCTAGTCTTAGTATTACACAAGCATTAATAATTGCAATTTGGGTTGCCTTAGTTGAATCACGTGCTCTTGGTTATGCAACATTAAACCTTAGATTTAGTCCTTTAATGACAGGCTTTGTAGTTGGTGTTGTTATGGGTGATGTGCCTCACGCAATGATAATCACAGCTTCAATACAATTAATTTATATGGGAATGATTGCTCCAGGAGGAGCTATGCCAGCCGAGCCAGCGGTAGCAACAGCTATTGCAGTGCCAGTTGCTTTGTTAGCAGGATTGGAACCTACAGCAGCTATTGCAGTTGCAGTACCAGTAGGTCTACTAGGGAATTATTTATATCAAGTTAGATTCTTACTTAATACATTTGTTCTACGTTTAACAGATAGATTTGCTGCTGAAGCAAATGATAGAGGTTTAACATTGTCTATTATTGTTATACCAACAATAATAAGTTTTATATTGTTTGTACCTTCAATATTTGTAGCTCTATATTTTGGAGCACCAGTAGTAGCAAGTTTTACAGCTTCACTTTCAGGAAGTCTTATATTCCATATACTAGATGTAGTAGGTGGAGGCCTTGCAGCACTAGGTATAGCATTAATATTAAAAGTTATAGGTAAAAAACAATATATTGTATTTTTCTTATTAGCATATTTCATGTCTACTATGCTACAAACACTAAAAATTAATACAGTTACATTTGCTGTTATTGGAATAATTATTGCATATATATTCACCTTAGTATCTAGCAATAATGAATCTCAATCATAATAGAAGGAGGCAAGATTAAAATGAGTGATGAAAATAAAATTGTGGAACAAGATTCTGAAATAATAGATGCTCCTGAAAGAAAAAGAGAAGCTCCTGAAGAAATTACATCGAAGGACTTAAATAAGAGTTGGTTTAGATGGTGGTATGCAAATGAAATTCCTCACACATATGATAGAATGTTAGCACCTTCTTTACTATGGGCTATAGCACCTATTTTAAGAAAACTTTATAAAAATGAAGATGATCTAAAGGAATCATATGTAAGACATATGCAATTCTATAACACACAAGCTCAATGGGGTGGAGGAACTATCCTTGGAATAACTGGATCCTTAGAAGAATCTAGGGCTAAGGCATTAGCACAAGGAAATGAAGAAGAAGCGATTTCTGAAGCGATGATAAATAGTACAAAGATTGGATTAATGGGGCCACTTGCAGGTATTGGAGATGCTATAGATTCTGGTACAGTTCAATATATATTTATAGCAATTGCTTTACCATGGGCTCAAGCAGGTAGCGGTATTGGAGCATTATTTCCATGGATTGCATTCACACTTGTAACATTTTTATATGGAAATTACTTCACAAAACTTGGATTTAAATTAGGTCGTACAGCTGCAACAGAAATCGTTGGCGGCAAGAACATGAAAAAAATTATTAATGGATTATCTATACTAGGACTGTTCATGATGGGAATTTTAGCATCTTCTTATGTTAAAGTTAGTAGTAAATTAGCATGGACTATCTCGGGGAAGGCATTTGAGCTTCAAGCTATTCTTAACTCAATACTTCCTGGTATATTACCACTACTTACTGTATTAGGAGTTTATCTTTACTTTGATAAGAAGGGATTAAAAATAACTAAAGCACTTGCAGGCTTATCAGTAATTTTAGCTCTTCTTGCATCAGTATGGATCTTATAAAATAGAAGTTATTATAAAGATTAAAATTATAATTTATTAAGTGTCCTCTTTTAAAAAAATCATCATTAAAAAAAGGGGACACTCAAATAATACATAAGATAATGAATACAATTTACGGAGAAGGGGTGTAAAAAAATGAATAAAAAAGCTGCACTAATAATTACGCATGGACTTTTTGGTATAGAATTAGTAAAAAGCGTTGAGATGATTATGGGAGAACAAGAAGATGTAAAGGCCTTAGGATTAAGTTTGGGTGAAAGTGTAGATGAATTGAGAAATACTGCTGATAATATTATAGCTGAAAATGAAAAAGCAGGAATAGATACTATAATAATGGCAGACATTTTAGGAGGAAGTCCATCAAATATAGCCTTATATTTACTAAAAAAATATAAGCGGGTTAAATTGATAACAGGAGTTAATATGCTTATACTTATAGAATTTTTACAGTCGAGGGAATATAATGAATTTGATGATTTAATTGATTTAATTATAAATGTTGGATCAGAAGGAATAAAAAAATATGAAAATAATTTGGAAGGAAAGTGATTTATTATGGGAGAAATAGTATTAGCAAGAATTGATGACAGACTTATTCATGGACAAGTAATGACAAAATGGTCTAAAGGAATGGGGACAAATGCATTATTCGTAGTAGATGATGCAACAGCAAAAGATCCGTTTATGAAGGATATTTATATGATGTCAACTGCCAACTCAGGGATGACAATAAAAGTATTTAGTAACGATGAAGTAGTAGAATATTGGAATACTACAAATTTTGAAAAAAATAAGGCAATACTTTTATTTAAAACAATAGCTGATGTAAAAGATGTTATTGGAAAAGGTCTTCCAATAAAAAGAGTGAACCTTGGTGGGATAGCAAAAACAAAAGACTCTAAGTTTGTACTTCCTAATGTAGCAATTAAACCAGGAGACTTTGATGTATTGAAAGAAATCGAAGATAAAGGGATTGAAGTATTTTTCCAAATTGTACCTGATACTAAATCTGTTTCATTAAAGGATGCAATTAAAAACTATTAAATAGTTGCGATAGAAATTACAAAGCTGGAATTTGTCTTTGAAATTACGGATAAGTGCAAGAATGAGATAATATAAAATGATGATGAAAAATATTGATTTGGTGAACTACTTAATACTATAAAGTAATGTAGAATGAAGGGAATAGATGTGTCTAAAGATAAATATGATTTAAAAAATATTAAACTAGTAGCTTTGGATTTAGATGGTACATTATTAGATGACCATCTTGATATTTCTAATACAACTAAGGAAACAATTTCTAATTTGGTTGATAGAGGAATTAATGTTGCCTTAGTTTCAGGAAGACCTTATAAAGCGGTTGAATTTGTAAGAGAAAAGTTAGAAATAGATATTCCTGTTGTAGCATATAACGGGGGAATGGTAATTATTCATGGGAAAAATAAAATATTTTCCATGAAAATTCCTTTGAGAGAAGCCTTGAAAGTTATACGCTATGGAGAAGAGAGAGACCTATATGTAAAAGTTTATATTGATGATATCTTATATATAAAGGAACCTGATGAGAAATCTATTATTTTTTCCAAAAGCAGAAATATCAATTATAAAGTTGTTGGAAAACTTAGTGACAATATTAAGGAAGATGTCAATATGATTATAATTTATTATAATGAAGACATAAACGGATTAATTGATGAAGAACTTAAGGATGTAGATGCTACAATTACTACATCAACATCTAATTCAATAGATGTGATTCCTAAAGGAATATCTAAAGAAAAGGGTATTAGGATGATAGCCGAAAATTTAAATATAAAAAGAGAAAATATACTAGCAATTGGAAATAGTTTAAATGATATAGAAATGCTAAAGTATGCAGGTATTGGAATTGCTATGAAAAATTCTGATATAAGCCTATTAAGAGAATGGAATAATATAGCTGAGTATACTAATAATGAAGATGGAGTTTACCATATAATAAATCAAATTTAAAATAGGACTGAGCAACAGAGTTTGTCAGTTTAATGTACTTACTTTTAAGAAATTTATTAGTTTGCAATAATATTAATCTAATATATTGATTAATATTATTGCAAACTTTTTAATTGCAGAATATTTTCACAAATGTAAACTGTCAACTTAAAAAAGAGGAGATGTAAGAAAAATGAGATTTTTTTTAGACACAGCAAACATAGAGCATATAAAAGAAGCAAATGAAATGGGAGTAATATGTGGTGTTACAACCAATCCCTCATTAATAGCAAAAGAAGGCAGAGACTTTAATGAAGTTATAAAAGAAATAACAGAAATAGTAGATGGACCAATAAGTGGAGAAGTTATAAGTGAAGATGCTCAAGGAATGATTAAAGAAGGAAGAGAAATTGCAGCAATTCATAAGAATATGATTGTAAAGATTCCAATGACAGCAGAAGGACTTAAGGCAACTAAAGTTTTATCTAAAGAAGGAATTAAGACAAATGTAACTTTGATTTTCTCAGTAACACAAGCACTTTTAGCTGCAAATGCAGGAGCAACATATGTAAGCCCATTTTTAGGAAGAATAGATGATATTTCAATGGATGGAATGGAACTTGTTAGAAATATTGCAGACATATTTGCAATTCATGGAATAGAAACAGAAATAATCGCAGCTAGCGTAAGAAATCCAATTCACGTTATTCAAGCAGCACAAGCTGGAGCAGATATATCAACAATACCTTATAGCTTAGTTTTACAAATGATAAAACATCCATTAACAGATCAAGGACTTGAAAAGTTTAAGGCAGATTGGTCTGCTGCATTTGGAAAATAAAATTATCAATTACTAATTATCAATTATCAATTGTCAATTGTCAATTAAGGAGCAAATTCCTAAGGAGTTTGAAAATCTATTAAAGAAATTCGGTACGAAATTCATGATCAACTGAACGTTGAGAATTGAGAATTGAACATTGACAATTGAAATAATGTAAAGTGAGGAAAAAAATGAGTAGAGAGTTAGATAAATTATCTATTAATGCAAT
>JAKBFR010000200.1 GCA_021837545.1 Bacillota bacterium
TTTATTGAAATATCAGTAAAAGATAATGGGGTTGGTATTGAAAAAAAACACTTGAATACCATATTTGATAGATTCATGCAGGTAGACAAATCTCTATCGAGAAATGCGGAAGGTACTGGCATTGGATTAAGCTTGGTAAAATCTATTGTAGAGTTACATGGTGGTAGTATATCGGTTGAAAGTGAATATGGGAAAGGAAGTAAGTTTGTCGTACTTCTTCCTGCAAAAGAAGTAATGCAACAAAACTTATTATTTACTAAAAATATGAGAAATAGAAATGAAAGTTTGCAAGTAGAATTTTCAGATGTCTATTCATAAATTATCTCATAGTTATTTAAGAACACAAAAGTATCCTGAGATTATTGTAAGTTTGTTTCATGGGACTGAGTTTTAAAATTCATATCTCATTTTTAAAAGGTGACAGGTACATTGCAGAGAATGATAGTGACGCAGAAATCCTGTAATTCTTCGATATATAGACTAAATCAATAATATGGTATAAAATATAAATATAACCAATTACAACATAAAAGGGGGCTTTAAAATGGGGAAGATTTTAAAGGATAGAAAAGATGTAGAGCAATCACTTACTTGGGATTTATCTGCTATTTATTCAACAGAGGAACAGTATAATTTAGCTGTAAAAGAGCTTCAAGGGCTTACTTTTGAGATGGAAAAAAATTATAAAGGAAGGCTGAATACAGCAAGCAATATAAATCAATGTTTGGATAAAGTGAGAGAGATATCTAAGCTCATGTACCTTACAGGGTCTTACGCAGAGCTTGCAGTTTCAGTGGATCATACTAATAATGAAAATCAGGATAGATTAATGAACTTTATGAATATATCATCGGACATAGGTAGTAGAATAAGTTTTGTAGACAGTGAGATTATACAAGTAGATGAAAGAATTATTGAGGATGCAATAAGTGAGTCAAAGGAAAATAGCAATTATTTAAAGGATATAAAAAGAAATAAGCCACATGCACTTCATCCAGAAGTAGAAAGAGTATTAGCTGCTTTATCGGGAACCTTAGAAGCTCCTTATAGCATTTATGAACGAGCTAAGCTTGCAGATATGAATTTTAATAACTTTACTGTAGACGGAGTAGAGCATCCACTTAGTTTTGGACTTTTTGAAGATGAATGGGAATATGAAAATAATACAAAGGTCCGTAGAGCTGCATTTGAAGCTTTCTCTTCTAAATTAAGGGAATATCAGCATACTGTAGCAGCTGCTTATCAAACTCAAGTGCAAAAGGAAAAAACCATGGCAACCCTTAGAGGGTTTGATTCTGTTATAGACAGTTTGTTATTCTCTCAAAAGGTAGATAGGGAGTTATATAACAGGCAAATAGACTTAATTATGGAGAGGTTAGCACCTCACATGAGAAAGTATGCAAGGCTTCTTCAGAAATTACATAAAATAGAGGAAATGACCTTTGCGGATTTAAAGATTGGAGTTGATCCAGGCTACGAGCCTAATATATCAGTAGAGGGGTCTAAGAAGTATATTGAGGAGGCCTTATCTATCCTGGGTGAAGATTACCTTAAGATGATTAAAAGAGCCTATGATGAAAGGTGGATTGACTTTGCACAAAATAAGGGAAAATCTACAGGAGCCTTCTGTGCTAGCCCTTATGGAAGTCATTCTTTCATTTTAATTTCTTGGGCTGAAAAAATGGCAGAAGTCTTTGTACTAGCACATGAGCTTGGGCATGCAGGACATTTCACTTTATGTAATGAAAGCCAAAATATATTTGATACAGAGGTGTCAACATATTTCGTAGAAGCACCATCTACAATGAATGAGATGCTCATGGCAAATTATCTTATGAAAGTTAATGATGATCCAAGGTTTAAGAGATGGGTTTTATCCTCATTGATAGGGCATACCTATTATCATAATTTTGTAACACACCTTTTAGAGGCAGCGTATCAAAGAGAAGTGTATAAGATAATCGATAAAGGCGGAAGCGTTCAGGCTACAAAGCTTAATGAAATAAAAAGAAGTGTACTTGAAAAGTTCTGGGGAGAGGATGTAAAAATAATTGATGGAGCAGAACTTACTTGGATGAGACAGCCTCATTATTACATGGGACTTTATCCTTATACTTACAGTGCAGGACTTACCATTGCAACAGAAGTTAGCAAGAGGATTTTAAGTGAAGGACAGCCTGCTATAGATGATTGGAGAGAGGTACTTAAAGCAGGCTCAACTAAAACACCAGTAGAACTTGCGAAAATGGCTGGAGTAGACATAACCACAGAAAAACCACTGCTTGATACTATAGAGCATATTGGTAATATAATTGATGAGATAATAAAGCTTACTGAGGAAATAGAAGGGTAAATCATTATGACCAAACTATTCATCTTCTACGAAGCTACAATATTAAAGACTTTAGAAGGACATTTAGACTCCACTTAAATAGAAGTGGGGATCTAAATGTCCTTTTGTATTGCGAAATAGGCCTATGACATCTCCAAGGATTTCGAATTTAAATCGTGCTTTCTTTGAAACGCTAAATGATTCTAAAAATGTATGATTACTAAGACTATTGCAAATAATTAAATGAATTACTTTATTCACAAAGTTGAAAAAAATCGTTTTTTGTCGAAAGTATGTTATAATTAGGTTCATAAAATTTTAAAGGAGGTACATGGTATGGATAAAAAATTGTCAAAAAATGCATATGGTGGAGTACATGGTAAAGACTATGTTCCTTACGTTTCCAGTGGTTCTAAGTCTGGCGGAAACATTGCAGTATTAATTATTGGTATTATTTTAGCTGTTTTATTCGCAGCGTCAACTGCCTATTCAGGTATGAAATCAGGGCTTACAGTTGCTGCTGGTATACCTGGTTCAATAATAGGTTCAGCATTTATAGCTGCCTTTGCTAAGCAAAAAGGTATCCTTGGTAAAAACTTAGTTCAAGGTATGGCAAGCGGTGGAGAATCTGTTGCTAGTGGTATAATATTCGTTTTACCAGCAATTCTTTTAATAGGTGCGAAAGTTACTTTTTTAGAAGGCCTTGCTGTTGGTGTAGGTGGAGTTTTATTCGGTATAGGAATAGCTTCTCTAGTTTACAATTACTTATTAGTTGAAGAACACGGTAAATTAATGTACCCTGAGTCAATGGCTATATCTGAAACACTTGTTGCTTCAGAAGGTGCCGGAGAATCAATGAAGTACATGGGAATTGGATTTGGAATAAGTGGTGTTATAACAGTTATAACTGGTTCATTTTTAAATGTAACTAACAACGTTGTAAGCTATATAAACGAATCTTTCTACAAGTGGAAATTTGAAATTGAAGTTAACCCTCTATTATTGGGTATAGGATTCATAGTTGGTTTAGACATTTCTTTAACTATGTTTGCTGGTTCTATATTAGCTAACTTCGGTATTATGCCTTTAATAGGTTACTTCTCTTCTTTTGCAAAAGACGGTGTAACTGTATGGAATAATCCAAGTGTTGCTATAAATGCAATGCAAGTTAAAAATATCGCTGGTAGTTATGTAAAATACATCGGCGCTGGTATGATGCTTTCTGGTGGTTTAATAGGTGCTATAAAGCTTATACCTACTATAATTGCTTCTATAAAAGAAACTCTTAATGCTAAAACTTCAAATGGTTCAGGTAAATCCTCTTCTGCCAACTTAATATTAATTGGTGGTGTAATAGTAGGTTTTATTGCAGGCTTTATGGTATCTGGTGGTAATATATTAATGGCAATAGCTGCTTCTATTTTATCATTATTCTTATCATTACTATTTGTAATAGTTTCTGGTCGTTTAACTGGTACTATA
>JAKBFR010000201.1 GCA_021837545.1 Bacillota bacterium
CAGGCTGATAACAAAATAACCATTATATACTGTATAAGGAATAATCATCAATGCAATGAGGAATATTGTTACTTGCTTTATTTTAATAGATAAATATGTTATATTAAATGCTATAGAAGAATTAATCACTAAGCAGACATGGAAATTGTTAAATGTGAAATTAAAGAGATAAAGAAGATTCTGATATCATAAAACTAATGTAAAATATAAATTATAGATTTACAAGAATGGAGAGATTTACATGAAGAAGGTTACTATTTTAGGGGTTACTGGTTCCATAGGAACTCAAACTTTAGATGTTATTCGAAAGGATATTGATAATTTTGTTATTGTAGGAATTTCTGCTAATATTAATTGTGAAAAGGTTATACCCATCATAGAGGAATTTAAACCTAAATATGTTGCTATGATGGATGAGGAAGCTGCATTAATACTTAAAAAATATTGCAATGAGAAAAAATATTCAACGGAAATTCTACAGGGATTGGAAGGTTTAAATTATATAAGCACTTTGCCAGAAGTTGATGTTGTAGTAACCTCAGTTGTAGGCATGATAGGTTTAGTTCCCACTATGAAGGCCATTAATGCTGGAAAAGATATAGCTTTAGCTAATAAAGAAACTTTGGTGGCAGCAGGTAAACTAGTAATGGAAGCTGCTAAAAAAAACCATGTAAATATTTTGCCAGTTGATTCAGAACATGGTGCAATTTTTCAATGTTTACAGGGCAATAAATTAGAAACTGTTAATAAAATAATATTAACTGCATCAGGTGGTCCATTTAGAGGTAAAAATAAACAGCAATTAATGGAAATAAAGCCGGAGGAAGCGCTTAAACATCCTAAATGGAATATGGGCAAGAAAATATCTATTGATTCTTCAACACTTATGAATAAAGGATTAGAGGTTATAGAGGCACATTGGTTATTTGGTGTAGATTACGAAGATATACAAGTAGTAGTTCATCCTCAAAGTATAATACATTCTATGGTGGAGTACATAGATGGAAGTGTAATAGCACAACTAAGTTCTACTGATATGAGACTTCCTATTCAATATGCTATAAACTACCCTGAAAGAAATGATACTGTTATTGATAAACTAGATTTTTATAATATGGGTAATTTGACTTTTGAAAAGCCAGATATGGATACATTCAAATGTCTCAAATTGGCCTATAAAGCAGGGGGACTGGATGGGAATATGCCTGCAATCATGAATGCTGCTAATGAAGTAGCTGTTGAATTATTTTTAGATCATAAAATTAAGTATTTTCAAATAGAAGATATTATAGAAAAATGTATGAGCGAATTTGAACACAACATTAATCCAAATCTAGAAGAAATTTTAGAAATTGACTTAAAGGTAAGAGAATATATAAGAAATAATTATGTTACAGAATAGGGAGGGAAATTAATATGAGTAGTATTATATCGAATATACCATACATTATTATGGCTTTATTAGCATTTAGTCTTTTGGTTATAATACATGAATTAGGTCATTTTACTCTAGCTAAACTAAATGGAGTAAAAGTGCATGAATTTTCACTGGGGATGGGCCCAAAACTTTTTGGAATCAAAGGAAAAGAAACTGAATATTTAATTAAAGCATTTCCTATTGGTGGATATGTTAAGATGGAAGGAGAAGAGTCAGGAAGCGATGATCCGAGAGCTTTTAACAATAAAACTCCATGGCAAAAATTAAGTATAGTATCTGCTGGCGCGATTATGAATTTAGTATTGGCAGTGGTTCTATTTGCTATTGTGGGTGCTGCAGAAGGGTATATATTACCTATAATAGGGGAAGTAAGTCCTAATAGCCCAGCCATGAAGGCCGGAATACAAGTTGGTGACAAAATTACTAAGGTTAACAAGGTTAATATAGATAGATGGGATCAGTTTTTAAATGAGATTTATACTTCCAAAGGGGAGAGTATGAACATTGAAATAGTTAGAAACTCAGAAGTGAAAGAAATCTCTATTACGCCTGTAAAAAATGAGAAGGAAAATAGATACATGATTGGAATAGCCACTTCTGGTGTGGAAAAGAAATTAAACCCTGGAGAAGCTGTAATTTATGGATTTAATCAAACAATTAGTACAGCAAAACAAACCTTTGGATTTTTTGGGAGCTTATTTAAGGGTCAAGTTTCTGCTAATGATGTAGGAGGACCAATAAGCATAATAAAAATTTCAGGAAAGGCAGCGCAAGCTGGATTTACAAAATTAATGTTCTTTACTGCACTATTAAGTGTACAACTGGGAATATTCAACATAATACCTTTTCCAGCTTTGGACGGAGGATGGATTTTTATGCTTCTATTCGAAATAATATCAGGTAAAAAATTAGATGAAAATAAAGTTGGAACTGTAAATTATATTGGGTTTATGATTTTAATGGCAATAATGGTATTAGTAGTCATTAAGGATATAGTCAGTCCAATAAAATTCTAGGAGAGAAAGACTATGGAGGCTATGAAAGTTATGAGAGTGAGAGAAACAAAGAAGATAAAAGTTGGAAATGTATATATAGGTGGAGATTCAAAGATAGCAGTGCAGTCAATGACTAACACTGATACAAGAGATGTAGAGGCCACGGTAAATCAAATTCTTCAGTTAGAAAAGGCGGGGTGTGACATTGTAAGATGTGCGGTACCCGATATGTTAGCAGCTGAGGCTATTAAAGATATAGTGAAAAGAATTCACATACCCTTAGTGGCAGATATTCATTTTGATTATAGATTGGCGTTAAAATCTATCGAGAATGGAATATCTAAATTAAGAATTAACCCAGGGAATATTGGGAATATAGATAGAATAAAATTAGTTGCAGAGGCAGCTAAGGAGAAGGGTATTCCCATTAGAATTGGTGTAAACTCAGGGTCTCTAGAAAAAGATATTCTTGAAAAGTATGGTCATGTATGCGCTGAAGCATTAGTTGAAAGTGCGTTAAGGCATGTTGAAATATTAGAAAGTTTAAATTTTTATGATACAGTTATTTCTATAAAATCTTCTGATGTTGTAATGATGATTGAAAGTTATAAATTAATATCAAATAAGGTAGATTATCCGCTACACCTTGGTGTTACTGAGGCTGGAACAACGTGGAGAGGAACGATAAAGTCAAGTGTAGGTATTGGAGCACTTTTAGCTGAAGGCATTGGAGATACTATAAGGGTATCATTAACTGGAGAAGTAGTTGACGAGGTTAAAGTTGGAATAGAAATTTTAAAATCTTTAGGTTATATAGATGAAGGAATTAAATTTGTATCATGCCCAACCTGTGGTAGAACTCAAATTAATCTTATCAAAATTGCAAATGAAGTAGAAGAAAGATTAGCAAATTGCAATAAGAACATAAAGATTGCGGTAATGGGATGTGTGGTTAATGGGCCAGGCGAAGCAAGAGAAGCTGACATTGGAATTGCTGGGGGCAATGGAGTTGGCCTCATATTTAAAAAAGGTGAAATAATTAAAACTGTTAAGGAAGAAGATTTAGTAGAAGAACTTCTTCTGGAGATAGATAAACTATAAAATGTATTATGCGGAGGAATACTAATGAATGTAAGCCTAGCTGAAATGTTAAAAAATGATTTTGATTTAAATGAAGAAACATTAGTAGATGATATTAAGGTATTGAGAGTTCAATACCTTAAAAAAAGCAATAAATTAAGAGTAATAATCAAATCTTTTGAGGATATAGATGATAATAAAAACTTAATAATCAAAAACATTATTTCAAAACGATTATGTGCATTTGAAGATATACAGTTAATTTGTTACCGAGATGTATCAAATGCGACT
>JAKBFR010000202.1 GCA_021837545.1 Bacillota bacterium
ATCTTTCAATACACTAGTTGATTTATGTATAATATATAAATAATCCTCAACTTCTTCATAATTATTCTCAGTTAAAAAGAGTTCTATTTCGTCCTTATAATCTCCAGCTACAAACACAAAAAAGTCCCTACTATTGCTTATTAATATTTCAGGCTTCAAAACATCTTTTCCATTAAATTTATATTCTTGTCCCTCAGCTTTCTTATCAACAAATGAATATATTTCATACCCTTTTTTAATTAAAATATCAGATAATTTTTCTCCTTCTCCACCAGCTCCCCAAATGATTATCTTTCTACCCTGTACATTGCAAATGTACCTTTCAATTTCCATACTCTTAATTACATTTTCAAAAAAATTCGCCATATTATATCTCCACTTACAACTAAATATTGTTCACAATATTAAATTTATTTTTCTATATATTTACTTTATTTAATAATTTTGTTCATATATTTTAATTATAACTTTTAAATTAGCTGCCTTCAAATTAATATTCCTTAATTTTTGCTTAACACTCTGTTTTAGTATGGCTCTAATATATACATATAAGTGCTTTTGATTGTAATTGACTTTTAAATTTTTCTTCTTACATCAAAGGTTAACTTCATCTATATTATCTTTAGAATGTTTACCTATATACTATCTGTTAAATCTATAAAATTCTCACTCTCATCATATATTTACTTATTCATTACATAAAAATAACCCACGAAAATTTTAGATTTTCGTGAGTTTTATGGTAGTGCCTTATTCTTTTCTCAAAATATCTAATGTATGTCCACTTGCTCCTAGCAGTTCTGGTCTTTCACACGTGGAAAAATGATAATTCATAAAAAGTTCAAATGTATCTTCATCCATAGCATTCAAAACAGGTCGCATATAATTAGCTGGTCCATCTGCTGCAACTAATTTTATCCTTTGAATTCTTACTTCCTCATTTAACTTATTAATATCTTCAATCCTTACATAATCATATAAATCTTCTGGTTCCGATATAACATGAAAATCATCACTAAGTTTCCCATTATCAATACATGCACGAATATTATTTTCCTTAAAACCATATGTTAATACACTAAATTCATTCATACAATATGCGATTAAGATAACACCTCCAACTTTTGTTACTCTTTTTGCCTCTTGTAGCACTTTTACCTTGTCCTCAAATTTATATAAATGATACATTGGTCCAAACACCAACGTTATGTCAAAAGTATTTTCCGAAAATCTTGATAAATCTAATGCTGTTCCTTGCATTGCTTTTACTGTACTTCCTTTTGACTTTAAAACACCTAGATTATGCTTCACAAGTTCAATGGCAGTAACATCATATCCTTCATTTGCTAATTGTACAGAATATCTGCCTGTCCCTGCACCAACATCTAAGATTTTTGCATTCTCATTATTTTCTAGATAATCATGAATATATTTCATAGAAGTGATATATTCAACTTGTCCATATTTTCTTGTTAATCTTTTGTCCTCACAAAATTTATTGTAGTATTTTTCCAACTCCATTGTCATCTTCTTATGTACCTCATCTATTATATATTTGAAATTATTTAATACAAAAATTGTTCTTTTTGTACACTTCAATTCCCCTAGTCTTCACTCTAGAGAGCAAATCAACACTTTTTCTGCACCAAGTATTGATTTTTTCTTTTCAATATTAATTACTTTAAACTATAAATCCATATAAAGCAAGATTATTTATTCTTCCGGTAGCTCCATATTTTCCCCACTACGTTCCCTTTACATTCTAACAAATATTATACTATATTTCAGTTAAAATATGAATAACTTTGGTTCCACCATAGACCACTGTAAGCCTGAAAGTTTACAGTGGTGCTTTAAAACTTCTCAAAATAATCAACTTTTCGTGCCTTTTAATATACCACTTTTGTAAATTAAAACTACAAGGCTCCCATATCTCTAGCAGTATAAAGAGAAGGATATTTAGGATTGAAATTTAGTTCGTTTTTAATACGCGCTGTATCTAATATCATATCCCATTGGTTAAAACTTGGCCATCCACCATTTGGAGGTACCTGCTCTGGTTCTCCTTGTAGCTTATAAAATTCACCTACAGTAATAGGGTTATCATCAGCAACATTATATATGCGACCGCCAATTCCCGATGTACTAGCAGCAAGCAGTAATGCTTGACTGACATCTTCGTGATGCACTACAGACATCGCTTTTGAAGGGTTCCAGTTACTTATAAACGGTAAAATTTCTTCAATGTGTGGATCATTATCACCATAAACAAATCCTAGTCTCATAATACGGATATCTAGTCCTTGTTCACGATATAATTTAAGTAGAGCTTCTTCTGCAGCCATTTTTGTTTTAGGATATACTGCTGTCGCAGTAAGAACATCATTTTCCCTACATGGCCTGTTTACCTTGGCATTGTTATATACATTGCCAGTGCTAGTAAAAATAAATCTTGTGACACCTGCTTCTAGAGCTGCTTTAGCTAATGTAACAGTTGCATCTAGATTCACTGCTCGAGCTACTTCTTCACTAATACCGCCTCTGAATTGGGCAGCTATATGCACCACAGCATCAACACCCCTTATGGCTTCAGTGAGATTATCATTATCCAAAAGATCACCCAATACCACTTCTGCCCCCTGTTCTTTCAATGTGAGTGCTCGCTCAGCACTTCTTACAAGAATTCGGACAGCATGACCTTGTTCAAGTAAATACGGTACGAAACGGCTTCCAACCTTGCCTGTTGCCCCAGTTACTAATATTTTCATAAATTAATTCACTCCAATCTAAATAGTTTTGTTTATCAGTTATTTTTATGTTATATTGCTAGTATATCAAGGTTAAAATAATTCAACCATATTGTGGTTATCATACGATTGAGAGTAGTAGGATATGAGGAGGAAAACAAATGAAAGAGATTACAATACAGCAGTCGCTAGGTGAATTTTTGCGTGCAACTAGAGAACGCCTTACACCAGAACAGGTTGGATTGACCTCATATGGACGTCGCCGCACACCTGGACTTCGTCGCGAAGAAGTGGCTCAGCTTGCCAATGTCGGTGTTTCTTGGTACATATCTATTGAACAAGGGAAAGACGTACACCCTTCTAATCAAGTATTGGAAAGTTTGGCTACAGCGTTAAGATTATCAGATGATGAACGCCAATATCTTTTTTTATTATCTAAATCAGATGAAATGGAAGAATCAAAAATTTATAAAGAAATTAGTACAGGATTAGAAAGAACTGTTTTCGCACTAGAACCTCATCCTGCATATATAATGGATAAATACTGGGATATATTACTATGGAATCGTGCAGCAGAATTTGTATTTCAATTCCCTTCATATTCTGCCAGCATAAATTCAAAACCAAACTTATTGCATCATTTTTTATTTGATCCATCCAGAAAAGAAATCAACTCAGATTGGGAGGAACGAGCTAAAATCATGATTGCGAGATTTAGAGCAGATTGTGCTAGATACCCTCAAGATGCGAGATTAAACGAAATGATTGAGAAATTTAAGCAAGAAAGTGAATTATTCAGATCATGGTGGCCTCGTTATGAAGTTAAAACTGTTACTGACTGTCACAAATTATGGAATGATCCTCTTATTGGAGAATTGGAGTTTGAACATGTGAATTTGCAGTTATCAAACTACCCTGATTTGAAATTAATGATTTATACTGCCTCACCTTCTACAGCAGAAAAGCTTAAACAAAAAATATATTCATGTTCAACTAAATGAATAATACTATCAATGACTTAAATATAGTTATATATTTCT
>JAKBFR010000203.1 GCA_021837545.1 Bacillota bacterium
AAACATCAGTAGATGGATTTTTTGCATGTGGGAATATTATATACGGAGAGAAAGCACTACATATGAAAGAAACAGATGGAATTGAATGTGGAATAAAAGCAGCTGAATACATAAAGGCATGTATTATTGCATAGCTATTGATATATGTTTCCATTGATGTCGCAATAATTGTGATGGTTAGTGGATCTTAGAAATAGCGGAGGGCTTCTTTATACAAAAGTTCATGACCTAAAGATGTTAAATGAATTCCATCTAAGTAAATATCATTTTCATATAAGGTTAATTCATAGAAGTTAATAAATTGTATTTCATAGTTAGTACATAATTTAATAAGCTCATCTTTTAATGTTATGAGTTCACTTTCAGCATAATTATATAAGTGAGAAGGTGAAAAAAGTGCATTAGCCATTTGACCAATAATTTTAGGAGGAACTCCCATAATTATTTCTGAATTAATATTACCACTTTCTTTAATCATTAATTCTAAATTATCAATTATTGAAGATACTGATTTTCCAAGAAGAAGATCATTGGTACCACCCATTATGAAAATTTTAGATGGACAATAGATTAAAACATCATTAGAGTAGCGAGAAAGCATGGAAGTGGTAGTGTCTCCATTACATGCTTTATTCAATGATAAAGAAGAAAAATTTTGTGTAAGTTTATATACCCAAGAATTTTGTTTGGGTACTCCATATCCAAAAGTTAGACTGTCTCCAAAGAAAATAATATCAAAATTATTATTCATAAGAAATTCCTCCGTTGATTAAAATAATTTATTAAAACATTTTTTACATATTAAAGTTTTTCCTCTATCAGCTTTCAAATAATCATCTGAAATAATAAGTTTACTACAGATACTACAGAGTGTAGTTTTTTTTGAAATAGTACTTTCAGAACCTTTATCGGCTTGTGTTAAAGAGCTATAGTTATTGGTAGAGGTTGTTTTGTCCTTAGAGTTATTACGTGAAGAAACATTATTAGATCTATTAGTTAATAAATTATTTTTTATTGGAGAATATAATTTTGATGGTGTAGGAATGTTTTTTTTTGTAATAGTATAATTAAAATCATATTCACTTTCAGAAAACAATTCTAATTCAAATCTAGGATTTTCTTTATCATAATATTCTTCAGTAAAAATTCTAGTTATTTGAGCATCATTTACTATAATTCCGCTTTTTTCTATACCATCAAATATGCTTTTAGTAATATTAATAGTATCGGGATGGCGTTTTTCGCTTTTATAATAAACTTTTAATAAAGCTATTAAGCTTTCAGAAAAAATAATATCTGGATTTTGACTTCTTGCAATCAATGCAATTTCTTGTTCATATAATGCGTATCTATCATGATATTTTCCAGAGCTATGTGGTAAAATAGCACGTCCGTTTATATTATGTAATTTAAAATTTGATTTAGTAATTGGTGATCCCTTAATTACTATCTTAGCATAATTAGACATTTAAATTCTCCTTGAGTGAGGAATATTCAAAAAAATAACAAGTTAGTATACTAGTCTATATATGTTGCAATTATCAATGTTCAATACTCAATGCTCAATTATAATTAGAATTTTATATGATTTTTGAAATTGACAATGAATAATTATTTTTGCAACATATATATTTGTCTAACACAAAGTGAACTAGAATCTTTACAGGTTATTTTATTTCATATGCCTGAAAATTTGATTATTACTTCAAATATACAGCATATATACTTTTTATACAACGATCACATATTGATTGTTTGTATAAAAAAGTCAATTTACGTTTTGCATATTCATAAGGCATATTCAAGAAATAACATGTTAGTATACTAGTGTATATAAATTGTACTTTGATTATATTGTATATATAAAGTATAATATTTGAGTAATTCACATTGATAAACAATGTATCTTTATTATGGAAAATATATTAGGCACAATCAAATTAAATCTTAAGAATATCTTAAACAATATAGATAATAGAGGAATTTATTTATATTATAAGTTAAAATAGAACTTAGCATAGAAGAAAATATTATACTTAGAAAGTATTTCAATTTATTTGTAATTATAAATTAACCTAAGGCATATTTAAAAAAATAAAAAAAGAGGTATCAATAGGAATGAGTAAAAAAATAATCTTAGCAATAGAATCAAGTTGTGATGAAACAGCCGCTGCGGTTGTGGTAGATGGTAGAGAAGTTTTATCAAATGTAATTGCATCACAAATAGATACGCATAAAAAGTTTGGTGGTGTAGTTCCTGAGGTTGCATCAAGAATGCATATTGAAGTAGTAGATAGTGTAGTAAAAGCTGCTCTTGCAGAAGCTGAAGTTTCATTAGATGATATTGATGCAATAGGTGTTACTTATGGACCTGGACTTGTTGGAGCACTTTTAGTTGGGCTTCAATATGCAAAGGGCATTTCATTAGGTTCAAAAAAGCCATTAATTGGGGTTAACCATATCCAGGGGCATATTAGTGCAAATTTTATTGAGCACAAAGATTTAAAGCCTCCATTTGTATCATTAGTAGTTTCTGGTGGGCATACATTTATAGTACATGTAAAAGGATATAGAGATTTCGAAGTTATTGCTCAAACAAGGGATGATGCAGTAGGAGAAGCTTATGATAAGGTAGCAAGAGCATTAGGACTTGGATATCCAGGTGGACCTAAAATTGATAAATTAGCTAAAGAAGGAAATGAAAATGCAATAGAATTTCCAAGAGCTAAGTTTCAAGATGATACATTAGATTTTTCATTTAGTGGAGTTAAATCTGCAGTATTAAATTATTTAAATAAAGCTAAAATGAAAGATATAGAGATAAATAAGGCTGATATTGCAGCATCATTTCAAAAAGCGGTTATTGATGCATTAAAAACTAATTTATTTTTAACTTGTGAAAGAAGAGGAATTAAAAAAGTTGCAGTAGCAGGTGGGGTTGCATCTAATTCGTATTTAAGAGAAACTCTTTTAAATGAAGGTACAAAAAGGGAAATTGAAATTTTATTTCCATCACCTATATTATGCACTGATAATGCTGCAATGATAGGAAGTGCGGCTTATTTCAATTACCAAGAAGGAATAAGATCAGATTTAGACATAAATGCAAAACCAAACTTAAAATTAATTGAAAGGTAGATTCTAATATGAGGTTATTATCACATTCTAATGGGATACATAAAGTTGAGAAAGAGAAAGTTAGTAAGCGGAAATTTTTAAAGAATTGTATTATTTTCGTTGTAGGACTATTGATTTTTGGGTTTGCAATACAAATGATAAATAATATTTTTGATAATGCAAGATTAAAATCAAGATTTAAGTATATTAGAATAGATGGAAATAAAATGGAATATAAGCTTAAGTCAAGCGGAGATTATACTGTTGTGTTTGATGGAGCAATTGGAACAAATATGTATGAGTGGGATACGGTTTGCAGAGAATTAGAAGAGAAAAAGGTGTCAACATTTATATATAATAGAAGAGGGTATGGATTTAATGATGGTGGAGAAATTAGAACACCAGAAGAGCAGGCAAAGGATTTGAAAGCTTTGCTTAAAAAATCAGGAGCACCAGAACCCTACATTTTAGTTGGAGAAGAATATGGTAGTTTAGTTACGACTAACTTCGTTAGTTTATATCCAGATTCAGTTGCAGGAGTTGTGTTAGTTAATCCAATATCAGAAGAAAAAATTAAAACTAATGAATTTAAGGAAAGCATTAAATCTGAATATTATAGAAGTGAATTTGAGAAAATAGGTACTAATTTTAGTTTAACT
>JAKBFR010000204.1 GCA_021837545.1 Bacillota bacterium
AATGCCATTATCAAACAATACTATATCAACGATTCCCGCACCAATATCAGCTAAAGCTACATGATCTATAGAATTTTTTTCATTTAAAAATATTTGTTTTCCGGACAATATATTAAGCTTTATAAATTCAATATTATATTTAGTTCCTTTAAAAATCTCATAATATTTTTCAATTTCTTTTGTTTTTGCTATTACCAATGTAAGATTTAGTTCAAGTTTTCTTCCTTTCCAATTCAGTATGTCTTTATGTATTACTTTGCCATCTAATATATAAAAATTTATCAGCACATCTACTATAGACTCATCGTTACTGATGGCAATGGACTCTTGGCCTTTTTTTAGTGCTTTTTTTATATATTCGCTTTTAACCTTTTCTTCCTTTAAATCCATTGAAATTGTTGTTTCTGTGATTCTAACTTTACTTGAAGAAATCCCAATAGCTAATGATTTAACATCTCTTTTTGTCTTTTCTTCTAATTCCTTTAATAAGTTAATCACAGCATCCTTGCACTTACCAATATCCGTTAACAATCCTTTTTCTATACCTATTGACTTGCACGATTTAACATATAAGATTTCTAGTTCTTCTTTTCCTTTAACTGCTATAGTTGCAGATAACTTTCTACTTCCAAAATCTAAGGATGTAATTATCTCTTGTTGCATAAAATTAAGCCTTTCCTTTCTTTAAAGAAAAAAATCCACTTGCACTATAATTCAACATATCTATTAAAATTCCTCTTTTATTTAGACAATTAATAAAATTTATTATCTCTTATCCAAGTTTCATATTCTTCTCTTAATACAATATTGTTATTTACTATTACTAATCTTATTAAATTTCTTTAGTAATTTGTTTTTTCATTGTGAACTTATTAGGTTATATATTATCTCTGCATTCTAGTCGCCAAAAATTCTATAATTTACTCAAAAAAAAAAAAAATAAGAGTACTATACTAAAAATAGCACCCTTATTCTAAGTATGTCAATATTTCTTTATATTAATCGAATATATTTATATTTCTAATTTTTTGTAAATAGCTCTTTCTTTAATTTTTTTAACGCTTTTTTTTCTATCCTTGACACATATGAACGTGAAATCCCTAAATTTACTGCTATTTCTCTTTGTGTTTTGCACTTTCCGTCTATTAATCCATATCTCATTATTAAAATAGAACTTTCTCTTTTAGTTAGCGACTCAACTAACTTTTTATATAAAGCTCTAATTTGTAAATTACTTTCAACTTTTTCTAAAACACAGTCTTTTTCACTACTCAATATGTCCATAAGGCAAAATTCATTTCCCTCTTTATCAACTCCAATTGGATCTTGAAGATAAATTTCACTTTTTTGTTTTTTGTTATTTCTAAACAACATTAAAATTTCATTTTCAATGCACCTTGAAGCATAAGTAGCAAGTCTAGTTCCCTTACTAGAATCAAAGGAATCAATAGCTTTTATTAATCCAACTGTACCAATGGAAATTAATTCATCCACATCTTTATTAGGAAATGAATACTTTTTGACTATATGAGCCACTAATCTTAAGTTTCTTTCAATCAAAATGCTTTTTGCGGTTTTATCACCATCTTTAAACTTCTTTAAGTACATTTGTTCTTCTGCCTCATCTAATGGTAGTGGAAAAGTGTTACTGTTTGTTACATATCCTGTTAAAAAAAATGAATTAAATATTAAGTCTATAAAGCTATTTAATATAAACACCTTTTTCCTCCATAGCAGTGCTTAATATTATACTATGTTTGACTGTTAAAAAAGTTGCGTGTACATTTTTATTTTTTACATTAGTTCTATTCTAATATTATATAGATTCCTAATTTACATTTTATATTAACAGGTACAAAGTTGTACTTATTCATCAATTAAATTGGTAATTTAAAAGTATTAATTGTCAATTATCAATGCTCAATTGTCAATTTCCAATGATCATTGATCATTAATATTTTACTCCCTCATATTCAAAGTTTTAACTATATCTTTAAATATTGGTGCTGCTGTATCTCCTCCACCTAGATCTTCATTATTAGTGCCTTTAAGTGACTGTATATCCGGTGTAAATACTATCATTGTATAATTTTTCTCTCCGATACTGAAGTATCCAGCAAACCATCCATGTGTCTGTCCCGCAGCTCCTGTTGCAGAACCTGTTTTACCACCTATATCTAAATCACCTATATAGGCCTTTATTCCTGTACCTTTTATAACAACCTGTCTCATAGAATTCTTAATTAATTTAGCTGTTGTTTCACTATATACTCTTTTTTTATCAGTATTGAATTCTTTTACTACATTATCATCTTTATCTAAAATACTCTCGACTATATATGGCTTTTCATACACCCCATTATTGACTACAGTATTTATAGCACCTAACATCTGTACTGGAGTTACATTCATACATTGTCCTATAGATATATTATTTATCCCTGCTTCTTGGCTTGGCTTTACTCCCTTTGCCTCATTTATATTTCCACTTTGTAAATTCAATACTCTATCATATAATCCTTGCGCTTCTGAATACTCCATTAATTTTTCATATCCCACCATAGAACCTATTTGTGCAAATATATCATTACAAGATTTTTCAAATGCTTGTTCAACTGATAATTTTCCATATGCTACTTTATCTATTTTCCCTGTCCCAACAAATGTATCGTTAATATTTATTAGTCCCATATCTAAAGCTGCACCAAGTGTTATTACTTTATAAATAGAACCTGGCTCATACCCTATTTGTTGAATTCCTAAATTTATATTAGCTGCACTTTCATCTTTTTGTACCATAACTCTTATTTTCCCGGTATCTGCTTCCATTATGCTTATACCTACATTACTCAAATATGAGTATTCTTTTTTATCTAAAATTGCTTTGACCTTATCTTCAATATCTTTATCTATTGTTAATTTCAAATTTTTATTGCTATCACTTATATTTACGGATTGTTTTGCATAAACTGCCCTATCGTCTAAATAAAATTCACTTTTAGGCTTTTCATTCACTTTTAAATAATTAGATAATTTATCCTCAAGAGATCCTTCTTGATGGTCTTCATCTAATACTTTTGATAACATATTACCTATGCTCCATGCTTTTTTAGTATCTATTTCATCTGTAATATAAGTATATATTCCTTTTATATTTTTAAGACTATTTATTTTATTATAGGTATCCTCTGAAATGTTATAATATATTTTTCCACTTTTCTGCATTATCTCTGTATAGTTAAACTCAGGATTTTCAGACTTCATTATAAAATTTAAAGCCATTAAGTCTTCTAGTGTTTCTTCATAATTATTTAAACTGAATGGTTTGGTATCTATTACAAGCACATATTTTTTATCATAATTCATTAAATCTTTTCCATTAGTATCCAAAATCATATAATTCATATTGCTAATATTTTCTTCTTGATGATTTTGATAAGAACTCTGAACCTTTTCAGATGGGTATATTTGTAGAATAGATAAACGTATTGTTAAAATAGCAATTACCGTTATGAATACAGCTGAAATTTCTACTAACCTTCTGTTTCTATTAAATTTTTCAGTAAAAATATAAAACACCTCCTTTTAGCTTAAATTGTAGCCTTAAGGATGGTGTTTTATTCAAAGAAAAATTTTTTTTATATATAATGATTAAACCACAAAAACTATAAAGTATTGTAATTTAGTTTGACAGCTTTGCTTCAAATTCTAAAAAATATAATTTAAAACAGTTAATTATTACAGCCATTATATTGAGAAAACAGTCTATACCAC
>JAKBFR010000044.1 GCA_021837545.1 Bacillota bacterium
AGATATTTTATCCATTGATTTGATTACACCATGTGTTTCATCAACTAAGCTTTTCAATACAAGTTCTATTGCAACTTGATGATCTTTCATAGGTGTTTCAACAATATATTTATCTTTTCCCTCAACTTTTTGTGTTAAGATTGATCCTTCCATTGCAATTCTTTCTACAAGTCCTTGTGCTAAAGATTCCTCATTAGACATATCAATAAGTTGATACTTTAATGAAGAGCTTCCACAATTTATAACTAATACTTTCATGATTTTTCCTCCCTTAGAATTCTTCAATCTAATTATTTTCTTTTAAATTTATTAGAACATATTATTCTATAGATAGCATCATCTACACTATCATTTTTTCTAAGCTCCAGTTGAAGAAAACATTGTATTACTATTAATAAAATTCCACCTGAAGCTTAGAATCACTTTATAATTCGGATACTACTATTTATTTTGTGCTTGAACTGCAGTTAATGCAACAACATTTACGATATCGTCTGAACTACATCCTCTTGATAAATCGTTTATTGGCTTTGCAAAACCTTGGCAAATTGGTCCAATAGCATCTGCATTAGCAAATCTTTGAACTAGTTTATATCCTATATTACCAGCTTGTAAATCTGGGAACACCAAAACATTAGCTCTTCCTGCAACATTGCTATCTGGTGCTTTTTGATCTGCTACCTTTTTAACTATAGCTGCATCTAACTGTAATTCTCCATCTATATCTAAATCAGGTCTTAGTTCTTTTGCTTTTTGTGTTGCATTTCTAACTTTATCTACTAATTCATTATCAGCACTTCCCATCGTAGAGAACGATAACATTGCTACTTTAGGATCCATTTTACACAAAGTCTTAGCTGTTTCTGCTGTTGCAATTGCAATTGCAGCCAATTGATCCTCATTAGGATTTGGGTTAACTGCACAGTCTGCAAATAGCAATAGTCCTTCTTCTCCATAATTTGATCCTGGAACTTGCATTATAAAAAAGCTTGAAACAACAGATACGCCTGGCGCTGTCTTTATTATTTGTAATCCCGGTCTTAATAAATCTCCAGTAGTATGAACAGCTCCTGATACCATTCCATCCGCATCATCTAACTTAACCATCATTGTTCCAAAATATAGAGGATCCCTCACTATTTTGTCTGCCTTCTCCATTGTCATACCTTTTTTCTTTCTAAGCTCGTAAAAGGCTGTAATATATTTATTTAAGTTATCCGCTTCATTGGGATCTATTATTTGAACTCCTGATAAATCTACATCTAATTCTTTCGACTTATTTATTATTTCTTCTCTATTACCAACTAAAATTGGATATGCTAATCCTAATTTGTGTATTTTTTCTGCTGCTGCAATAGTTCTTTCTTCATTACCTTCTGGAAGAACTATTTTCTTTTTGTTTGATTGTGCATCAGTCCATATTTTTTTCATAAGATCCATATATATTTTTCTCCCCTCTTTATTCTATCTCTAATACTACTATACTCCTAAATCAGTGATTTTTTCAACCTAAATTCGCTATAAAATAGAAGTCTTTAGATTGGCAATAATCTAAATTATCTGATAACAAGATTGTAAAATAACAATATAGTAAAAGTATTTTTTTTAACAATTACATTTTATATGAAATTACTTTTTAATTCATTAGTAAATATCACTAAATGTCTACCTTAAGTAATGTATATATTTTAAAAATTTCAATATACTCTAATATATTTTTAACTTTGAACAATTAAAAGCACATAATACTTAATATAAATACAATATATGCTAATTTTTTTCTCTAAAAATCCATTGATATAAAACTTATTATTTTCATAATATTCTTAATATTCTCAAAATTTCTCCTTAATATAGCAATACCATTAAAGTATATTTTTTAACAATTATTTTGTAAGTAATCTTCATTACTTTTCTTTGCAAATATATTATATATGCTATACTAACTTTAGGTACCAAGTTACTTAGAAACAATATATCTTATTAAGTATAATTTGAATTTTTTCATTTTTATTAAAAAGGAGATGATTATAATAATTACAGGAATAATTACAGAATATAATCCTTTTCACAAAGGTCATGAATATCATCTTCAAAATGCAAAACACCATACAAATGCAGATGGTGTAGTTTGCGTAATGAGCGGAAACTTTATGCAGAGAGGAATACCTGCAATTATAGATAAATGGAAAAGAGCAGAAATGGCTATTAAAAATGGAATTGATTTGGTTTTAGAATTACCTCTAGTTTATTCAATATCTTCTGCAGAACATTTTGCTTTTGGGAGTGTATCCCTTCTTAATTCTTTAGGTATAGTAGACTATCTATACTTCGGAAGTGAAGAAGGAAATATAGATACATTAGATGATATAGCAAAAGTTCTAGTTTCTGAGCCTTATGAATATAAAAGCCTTTTGAAAAATAACTTAAACTTAGGCTTACCTTTTCATTTAAGCCGAGCAAATGCTCTTAATGATTATTTAAATTGTAATGACATTTTAAATGTATTATCTAATTCCAATAATATTTTAGCCATTGAATACATAAAAGCTTTAAGAACATTAAATAGCTTAATAATACCTAGAACATTAAAACGAGAAGGTGCATCTTACAATAATAGTAATTTAGATTCACTTTTTTCTTCAGCTACTTCCATAAGAAAACATCTTAAGGAAAATTCATTAAGTGAATTAATTAATGTTCTTCCACAAGTTAGTTACGATATTTTATGTGATTTATCTTTTTCAGATTATCCATTTATTTTTGAAGAGGATATGTTTAAATATATTAAATATAAATTGCTCACAAACGAAAAATCCCTTTTAAAATTACCTGATATTTCAGAAGGCTTAGAAAACAGAATATTGAAGGAAATTTTAAATTCCAATTCTTTAAATGAATTAATCCTAAATTCTAAGAGTAAAAGATATACTTATACTCGAATTAATAGAATACTTGCTCAAAGTTTTTTGAATCTTGAAGACTTTGATTTATTTAACTTGTCTAAAATGCCCACGCCTTATGCAAGAGTTCTTGGTTTTAATTCTGTGGGACGTAATATGCTAAAGAATATAAAATCTAAAGATAATATTAATGTAATAACTAAAGTTCCCAAAAATAATTTATGTGACCATATGAAAATTGATATTTTAGGGACTAAGGCATATTCTCTTTTAAATTCAAAAGTAAACCCTATGGAAGATTATTTAAAAAGTCCTATTATAATATAGTAATATTTTACATAACCATAAGAATATACATAATCATGAATATGAAATAAAGATTGGAGTGATTTCATGATATATGTTGATATTTTATGGTTTTTAATTATAAGCTTAATTGTTATTTTAATTAAGCAACTTAATATAAAAAAAAGTATTGTTATTTGCATATGTATTTCCATATTAATAATTCTTTTTATATTGAATATAAAACAATGTATTTCTGCTGCTATTGATGGATGTGAATTATGGTATAAATCTATATTACCAACAACATTTCCCTTTATAGTTATTTGTAATTTACTAATATATTATGACGGAATAAACCTTTATTCCAAATTTCTCGGCCCTTTAATCTGCAAACCTTTAGGCCTTTCTAAGAATTGTTCTTTTCCTATTGTAGCCAGCATTTTATGTGGATATCCGTTAGGTGCAAAGTACTGTGTTGATTTATATTCTATGGAATACATTGAAAAAAATGAGTATGAGAGGCTTTTAAATATAGCTTCTAACGTCGGTCCATTATTTTTAATCGGTTCTGTTGCTGGGACTTTACTCGGGAATCTAGCTTTAGGTTATATTTTGCTTATTGGAAATTACTCATCACTTATATTCATAGGATTTATAACAAAAAAAAAGAGAACCCCCATCAAAGTAAGTTCTCTGTCTTGTCCTAAATATGAAATTACAAATTTTGGCTCCGCAATAAAAAATGCAGTTCAAAATGGAATAAATACCACCTTAGCTATTGGTGGATTTATCATAATTTTTTCTGTTTTAATATCTCTAATCAAACATAATGTTTATTTTTATATCATGTTTAAACAATTGGAGAATTTTTTTAACTTACCTATTGGAACTTTATACTTTTTATTTTTAGGAAGTATAGAAATGACTAATGGATGTAGCCTAATATCTACGCTTTCTCTTTCACTTCCACTTAAATTAAGTATGATAAGTTTTTTATGCTCATTTTCAGGTCTAGCTGTAATTGCACAAGTCAGCTCTTTTGTGAGCGATACTAAAATTCATTATAGTAAATATATTTTTTTAAAGTTAATCCAAGGAATATTTAGTTTTATTATAACTTATATATTATTGCAAATCTTACCTACAAGCATATACACATCTAATCTTGGAATAAATTCTTCCATGAGTGTATATACACATTTTTATCCAATATTGGTATTATCTTTATTAACACTTTTATTATATATACTTAATAAGGCTTATAAGTTATTTTTTCATGCTACGTAATTCTTTAACATTGTCTTTTATAACATCACATGCACCAGTTAAACTTGTATCTATATTCTTTGCAACTGATTCAAAACTACTTTGGAGACTTTTTATTAATTTTATTTTTTGATCTTCTATTTCTTTATCTAATTGCGTTAATATTTCATCTGAATAATCTCTAGAGCCTAGTCTTATAGCCTTAGCATCTCGTTGTGCTGAGTTTATAATTTCTTCAGCTCTTATTTTTGCTTCCTTTACAATATCATGTTTTTCAACATTTTGCTTCATCATCGTCATAGTATCTTTTCTAACAGAATCATATTCTTTTTTAGCTTCATTTAATATTCGTTCTCTCTCATTCATAACCCATTCAGCTTTTTTAAATTGATCTGGCATATAATTAATTATTTGATCAATAACTTCAATAATTTCTTTTTTATCAATCATAACCTTACCACTCATTGGCACCTTTGATGAATTTTCCACCAAATCTTGTAAATATTCTAATAATTCTATAATATTTACATCCATTTTTTCCATAAAAACACTCCTTAGATATTTATTCTGGATATTATATCCGATACAATTTCACTTGGAACAAGACCCTTAATATTTCCTCCAAATTTCGCTACTTGCTTAACATTTGACGAACTTATATGTAGATTTTTAGAAGATGACATCATACATATAGTTTCAATATTGCTATCTAATTCACTATTCATAAATGCCATTTGTAACTCATATTCAAAATCAAAAGTCGTTCTTAATCCCTTTAGAATTATATTAGCATTACATTCTTTCAGAAAATTTACTAAAAGCCCATTAAAACTTCTGACTTCGACATTTTCTATATCTCTTGTTACCTTATTTATTAATTCAACTCTTTCATCAACTTCAAAAAGATATTTTTTATCTACATTAACTAATACTGCTACTATAATTTTATCAAAAGCCTTTGCCCCTCGTTTTATAATATCAAAATGTCCATTAGTTATAGGATCAAAGCTTCCTGGATATACTGCAATTTTCATTGTTTATTTCTCCTCATACTTATAATAACATACAGTTGTATTTCCATACCTTTTGCTCTTAGTTAACTTTATGTCCTCATATCCTTCATAAATTGTTTCAATACTATCTATTTTAGTAACTATTATTCCATCTTTCTTTAACAATTGGTATTCCTTAACTATTTTCATAGCTTCTGGAATCATTTCTTTACAATAAGGTGGATCTATAAATATTATATCAAAATTTTTCCCCTTACTTGCTAATTGTTTAAGCCCTGCATATGCATCAGTATTTATTGGAAAACAAAAATCTTGAAATTTAAGATTTTCAACATTTTGCTTTAATAATGGAAATGTTTCTGAACTTTTATCAAATAAATAAACTTCACTTGCTCCCCTGCTTGCAGATTCCAATCCTAAACTTCCTGTTCCTGAAAAAACATCTACAACCATCGCTTCTGGTATATATGATTGAATTGTGCTAAACATAGCTTCCTTAACTCTATCTAATGTAGGTCTAGTTTCCATTGTCGCTGGAGGTATTAATTTATGTCCTCTTGCTTTTCCTGCTATTATCCTCAAAATTTTATTCCTCCTTAAAGTATATGAGAGAAAATAACGAGCCAAAGATGCCATGTATATTTTGCGTTAGACAAGAAGTAATGTTTATCTCATAGTGAGCCTATTAGGCAAACATGGCAACATAGTTTAACACGAAATATACTAGCATACTGACTTGTTATTCTTTTCTAATGTGCTAATGATATATTAACACAACTATGCATAATATTTCAATTTAATTAAAACAAATATATTTACTGCTTTTTTCTAAATTTTTGGTAATTTCATTTATTATTTCTCTATTTAAATCACATTCATTTCGCAACATATTATTTGCCTCTAGTTTAGCACATCTTAATATTTTTATATCATCATAAAGATTTGCAAGTATAAATCCTTCATCGCCACTTTGTTTTCTACCAAACATTTCTCCTGCACCTCTAAGTTCCAAATCTTTCTCTGATATTAAAAAACCATCACTACATTCTGTCATTATTTGCATCCTCTTTTTAGTTGTATTGCTTTTAGCTTTTGCTATTAATATGCAATAAGACGAATACGCTCCACGTCCAACTCGACCTCTTAATTGATGAAGCTGAGAAAGACCAAATCTTTCTGCATTTTCAACGATCATAACTGAAGCATTAGGAACATTAACACCAACTTCAATTACAGTAGTTGAAATTAAAACATTAAAATCATTATTTTTAAATCTCTTTATTATTTCATCTTTTTCGGACCCTTTCATTTTTCCGTGAAGAATTTCAACTTTTAAATCTTTAAAAATTCCAGTTGTAAGTCTATTATATACAGTTTCAACTGAACTTAATTCTTCCTTTTCATCGTCTTCAATAAGTGGACAAACAATATAGACTTGTCTTCCATTTTTTATTTCATTATACGCCAAATCATAACCTATATCTCTTTGAGCTTCTACATAAAATCTAGTATCTATTTTCTTTCTACCTGGCGGTAATTCATCAATTATAGATACATCCAAATCTGAATAAAGGTATAAAGCTAAAGTTCTAGGAATCGGCGTAGCTGTCATAACTAAACAATCTGCTCTTTTTCCTTTATTTATAAGCTTGCTTCTTTGCTCCACGCCAAATCTATGTTGTTCATCAGTTACTATTAGCCCTAATTTTCTAAATTCTACATCATCTTGGAAAAGCGCATGAGTTCCTATTACCAAAATAGGTTCTAGCGTTTTAATTCTCTCTTTAATTCTTTGCTTTTCCTTTAAAGTAGTTGATCCTGTTAATAATTCTATTTCTATATTAAAATCCTTAAAAATTTTCTTAGATTCTTCAAAATGCTGACTTGCAAGAATTTCTGTTGGAGCCATAAAAGCGCATTGGTAGCCATTCTTAATAACATTAAAAATAGCTATTAGAGCAACTATCGTTTTTCCACTTCCAACATCACCTTGAATCAATCTATTCATAGAAAAATTTGATTTTTGGTCTCTTAAAATTTCACGTACAACTCTAGTTTGAGCATTTGTGAGTGGGAATGGTAATTTTTCTTTAAACTCACTAAATTCATCTACCCATTCAAAAAATATTCCGTTTGTATTTTTTTTAAGTTTATACTTTAGAAGCAATAATTTTAATGAATATGTAAATAATTCTTGAAACTTTAGTCTTATTTTAGCTTTTTCCAGTACTTCCTTATTGTCTGGGAAATGTATGCTTCTTATAGCATCATTTAAAGATAGCAAAGAATATTTCTCTACTATTTCCTTAGATAAGTTTTCTTTAACTTCCATATTTGATAAGATCTCATTAGTCAGCTTTTCAAATAATTTATTACTTATATCTCCCTTTAAAGGATACTTAGGTAAGATTTCACTGCAAAGTGCTTCTTCACAAGTAATAGCAGGATTAACTACTTCTAACGTATTACCTATTCTTTTAAACTTACCCATTAAATTATATATTCTACCTAACCTAAAAGAATTTCTTATATATCTTTGGTTAAACCACTTAGCAGATACCGTATGTCCATCATAATTAAAATCTATTGTTGTAATCACCTTACCAGTTTTGGTTTTAATGTCACTTCTAAATCTAATAACTTCACATTTTAATATTTGCTTATCTTCTCCAGTAATACTTTCAAACTGTGCATTCCCATCTACAAATTCATAATCTCTTGGGAAATATAATAAAACATCTAATATATTAAAAATTCCACATCTATTTAATTTTTCAGTAGCTTTTGGACCTACTCCCTTTAAAGCAGAAATATTACTATATATATCCAAAGTTCTGCCTCCTTCCAACTAATAAACATCTATCTCAATAGTCTAATTTATTCTATATTTAAGTGTCACTAACGCACTTTCCTCTTTAGACAGATATTAAAACTAAAAACTTTAATGCACAATGTACAGCTTACAATACACAATTAAAGATTTCTAAAAATACTATCTTTATAAAATCAAATAGTATTTAGGCACAATCAAAAAAATAACAAGTCCATCTGCTAGCCTATTTTCCATCATCCTCCGTCGGCAGATTGCACTAATAGGCTCGCTATGAGCACAATCCGTCTCCTTGCCTGATGAAAAATATGCATGGCATTTTGGACTTGTTATTTTCTTTCATGTGCCTTAATTCATTAATTGTGAATTGTTCATTGTACATTGTGCATTAATTTAAAGTATATACATAAACAATTTCAAAATATTTAGTTCGAAACAGTTTATTATTGTCTTATTCTACTGACATTAAAAAATAGTAAAGAGGTTGATTTCCCTTATAGAATTGAATATCTAGCTCTCCATATTTGCCTTGTAACTCAAGTTGAAATTCATTAGCTTCCTCATCTGTTACTTCTTTACCATAATACACAGTAATGAGTTCACTCTCATCATCTATCATGTCCTCTATGACTTTAATTGCAACAATTTTGTTATCTTCACCAACTTCTTTTATTTTACCTTCTACGAGCCCTAGCATATTTCCTTCTTTAATGTCAATTCCATCAATTTCAGTATCGCGAACTGCATAAGTTACCGAACCAGTTTTCACGTCTTCAATGGTACCTTTTAAATTATTAAAATTATCCTCAACCTCAGAATCAAAATTAAACACAGTTGCGCATGCTATCCCTTGGGGAATAGTTGTTGTAGGTACAACAAGTATATCTTTAGCTGATATTTCTGCTGCTTGATTAGCAGACATAATTATATTTTTATTATTTGGCATAATAAAAATATGATCAGCATTTATCTTGTTAACAGCATCCAAAATATCTTGAGTAGATGGATTCATTGTTTGACCACCTTCAATAACATAATCTATACCTAAGTCTTTAAATATGTTTGAAATTCCATCTCCCATGGCTACTGTTATAAATCCATATTTCTTCTTTTCATCTTCTATTTCCTCATCTTGGATTTTAGAACTGTTTTCTTCTATCTTATCACCACTTAATGCTTTATCCTTAGCATTAATTACAAGCTCTCTGTGTTCTTCTCTCATATTATCGATTTTAATTTTTGATAGTTCTCCAATAGCTACTGCCTTTGATAATACTAATCCAGGATTATTCGTATGTATATGAACCTTAATAACATCATCATATCCAACAACAATCATAGAATCTCCCAGAGGTTCTATTTCATTTTGGAAATTTTTTGCACGTTTTGCATCTCCAAGAATTATAAATTCAGTGCAATAACCAAACTTAATATCTATTTCTTCAATAGAGCTAGCTACAGTATTCCCTGGTGTACCTATTGTTATATCCTTTATTTCCGCTTTAATTCCATCCTTCAAAGCTTCAAGCATGCCTTTAATTATAATATAAAGTCCCATACCACCTGAATCAACTACCTTAGCCTTTTTTAGTGCTGGTAACAATTCTGGAGTTCTGTCTAACATATCTTTTGCTTTAATTGTTACTTCTTCCATAAAACTCACTATATCTTTTGCATCAGAGGCTATTGCCGCTTCTGATGCTGCTCTAATTACAGAAAGTATAGTTCCTTCTGTTGGTCTCATAACTGCCTTATATGCCGATTTTGACCCTTCAAAAAAACCAATTGCAAATTCAGTAACATCTACTTCTTTTTTTCCTTCTAACCCTTTAGAAATCCCTCTAAGTATTTGAGATAATATAACTCCTGAGTTACCTCTAGCACCCATTAATGCACCTTTGGCTAATTTTTTAGATATCTCTCCTATAGACTCAGTATTTATATTTTCTATTTCTTTAACTGCTGCTTTAAATGTCATCGACATATTAGTTCCAGTATCTCCGTCAGGAACTGGGAATACATTTAGTGCATTCACAAAATCACTTTGTTCTAATAATCTATTACTAGCATTAACAACCATATTATAAAAATCATGGCCATTGATTTTTGTATATTCCATTCAGTTTAACCTCCTAAACTCTAACCGCTTGCACATTTACTGTTATAGATGAAACCTTAAGCCCTGTATAATTTTCAACACTATAACGAACCTTTTGAATTATATTATTAGATATAACAGATATTTTTGTTCCGTATTCAACCATTACAAACAATTCTATTTGTAATTTATTTTCATTTATTAATTGTAATCTTACACCTTTGCTTAAATTTTCTATCCCCATAAGTTCCCAAAGTCCTTCGCTAGCATTTTTTGAAACCATACCAACTACTCCATAGCATTCCATTGTAGATAATCCAACAATCTTAGCTAAAACTTCTTCTGAATAATTTATACTACCATTTTCATTTGAAAATCCAATCATTCATATTCCTCCTAAAATCTTATATCCTATATATATTTTATATTAGAACAATATTTTATTCAAGTATTCCAATAATATATATTATAACCTAAGGCACACAAAATAAAATATAATATTTTATCTTGCCTATTATATTTTCCTATGGTATAATTTAGTCTGTCCTATTGAAGATGATTATCTTTGCAATATAAGGAGGTGTTTTCTAATGGCAAGAAGATGCGAAATTTGTGATAAGGGTGTTGTAGCAGGTGTACAATACAGCCATTCACATCGTCAATCAAAGAGAACTTGGGCTCCTAACATAAAGAAAGTAAAAGCTTTAGTTAACGGAACACCAAAAACTGTTCATGTATGTACAAGATGCCTTAGATCTGGAAAGGTTCAAAGAGCAATATAGTTCATAATAAAAAATGCAATTGTTATCTCAATTGCATTTTTTGTTTTTTAGAGTTATTTAAGCTCTTATCAGTTAACAGTTAACAATTAACAGTTAACAATTGAGAAATATATCTTCAAGGAGAAAGTTCAAGAAACCAAATCAAAGATTTGGACTTTAACGTTTCCTTGAGAATATCTTTATTTTTGTTCAAACTCCAAAGTAGTTTGTTCCTCATTTGTCCATTGTAAATTGACAATTGTCAATTGGAAAATCGCCTTATGTATACTCTAGTTTTTTCTTCTAAAAAATCTTATTATATTCGATAGAAATTTTGGTAATTTGAAAGCTATTATTTTCATAACTATCCCCCCTAAATATTAATTCTGCAAAACACCTATCTTAAAATTAATTTCGTCTTAGGCACATGAAAGAAAATAACAAGTCCAAAATGCCATGTATATTTTTCATCAGGCAAGGAGGTGGATTGTGCTCATAGCGAGCCTATTAGTGCAATCTGCCGACGGAGGATGATGGAAAATAGACTAGCAGATGGATTTGTTATTTTTTTATTGTGCCTTATTATATTAATATTCATTTACTCCTAAAAATGTTCCAACTTTCGTTCCTGTAAAAAAAATAACTTCTAATGATGAACGATGCTAGCCTATAAAAAAAATAACAAGGAAGCATATCTCCTTGTTAAGTGAAACACACTCCCTTCTCTGATATAACTTTAAAATTCACCTCGCCACTCCATGGATCACAATTTATTATCCAAGTGGTACATAACATCCTCAATTTATTATTTTCTTTCATATGCCTTAATCTACAGAGTGAAGAATTAATAACTCTCCTTCTTCAAAGCTAATTTCTATTGGAGTATCAACAAACTCATTACATATAGCTCTTGGATCTAGCAAACTTATATCGTAAGTCTCTAAATTGTATTTAGCACCCATAATTTTAAAACTCTTAACTTTATCACATAATGCATGAAAAGATATGTTTTCACCATATTTTCCAAACAACTTCATTTTCTTTTCTCCAAGATAAAGTCTATTATTATCATCGATTATTTCTAAAGTTGCACCTCTTTTTTTGGTAGTTAAAAGAAGCCCTATATTTCCTAACGTATGATCCATTCTAGATCCAATTGCTCCAAATAAATATATTTTTTTTGCTCCTCTTTTAATAGCTTCTATTATTGCAATTTCAGTATCTGTATAGTCTTTTTCTGGTGGGAACTCTAAAACTTCTTTTATTTGTAATTTTGAAGCATCTAAAATTTCTTTTTTAACAGAATCAAAATCTCCTAGTAGCAAATCTGGAATAATACCATAATTATAAAGGCATTCACTTCCTCTATCAGCAGCTATTATAAAATCCATTGTTTTAAGATAATCCCTTAATAATCTTTCTGATGGTGCGACGCCTCCACTTACAATTGCTATATTCAAAGCATTACCCCCTCAAAGCTTTTATGTTATCACTTATTTCTCCCCCATTGAATACAGCAGAACCTGCAACAATTACATTAGCACCAGCTTCTATAATTTCTTTAACATTAGTTTTATCTACTCCTCCATCAACTTCTATTAATAATGATGGGTTAACTTTATTACTAAGCTCTTTTATTTCTCTAATTTTATCTAGGCAATATGGTATAAATTTTTGTCCTCCAAAACCTGGATTTACAGACATTATTAAAACCATATCTAAGTTTGGTATCAAGTTTTTTAGCACACTTGTAGGAGTTCCTGGATTAATTGAAATTGCTGCTTTGATTCCCTTGGACTTAATATAGTTAATTGTTCTATCTATATGTTTATCTGCTTCATAATGAACAGTAATTATATCAGCTCCGGCAATTATAAAATCATCTATGTAATTTGATGGATTGTTTATCATTAAGTGTACATCAAATATTTTATCGGTTTTATTTCTTATTGATTTTATAACGGGTACTCCAAAAGATATATTAGGGACAAAAGATCCATCCATTACATCTATATGAATAAAATCTGCTCCCCCTTTATCAATTCTTTGAATGTCTTCTCCTAATTTCGAAAAATCTGCTGATAATATTGATGGTGCAATCTTTACCATTTGTTTTTTTCCTCCTCCATTATTGCTTCTAATGTTTTTATATAAAAATTATATCTATATTTATTAATTTCTTCATTATCCATTGCCTCTTTTACAGCACAACTTGGCTCTTTATAATGTAGACATCCTCTATATTTACACTTATCATTATAATCGCTAAATTCTGGGAAACAATATTTAAGAGAATCTTTATCCATTAAATCTTTTATTTCCAGTGTAGAAAATCCTGGTGTATCAACAATATATCCACCTGAAACTTCTATAAGTTCACTATGCCTTGTAGTATGCTTACCTCTTCCAATCTTTTCGCTAACTTTTCCAGTCTCCATATGTGCTTTATTAGATAGTTTATTAATTAGTGTAGATTTTCCTGCTCCAGATGGACCACAGAAAACCGTAATATTCCCTTGAATTTTCTCTTCTAATCTTTCTATTCCAATTCCTTCTTTTGCATTTATATACAGAACTTCATATCCTATATCATTTATTCTCTTTTTTATTTCATCTCTTTCTTCCTCTGACACCAAATCTATTTTATTTAAACAAACTATAACTTCAATATTATTATACTCACATAAAATTAAAAATTTATTTAATAACTCAAAATTTATGTCTGGATTCTTAACTGCAAAAACAATAAATGCTAGTGAAACATTTGCAACAGTTGGTCTAATTAATTTTGATTTTCGCTCATGTATTTCTTCAATAACACCTTTTCCATTTTCTATTTTAATAGTAACATTATCTCCTACCATAGGTATTATATCTTTGTGCCTAAATTTACCCCTAGCTTTGCATTCTATTACCCCTTCTTCTGTCTTAACGTAATAGAACCCTCCAATACCTTTTATTATCTTACCATTCATATTTTCCCTCCATTATCTAACAATTTAATTTTTTCTAATTCTATACAGCTATAAAAATGAGGAGAGGGTTTTCACCAACCTCTCCTCATATTTTTCTTATTAATACCTCTTCAAAAATGATAACTCTAGCTAAGTTTCACTTTATTTTGTGAAGTACTTCTTTAATTATTAGTTCTTAGCTGTAGTATCCCAAGGACCTGTAGGTGTACTTGACGTTGTTCCCGTATTTGAAGTTGTGCCTGTACTTGGGGTTGTTCCTGTACTTGGTGTTGTTCCTGGACTTGGAGTTGTTCCCGTACTTGGAGTTGTTCCTGGACTTGGAGTTGTTCCTGTACTTGGCGTTGTTCCTGGATTTTTACCAGTATTCCCAGGATTAGTTGTTTGAGGTTGCTCTTGTTTTGCAACATATTTTCCTACTACTATTTTAACGGTAGTTTGTTGTTCTACTTTTTTACCATCCTCAATAGATTGGCTTATAACTTTAGCATTTTCATTCTCATTTTGAGTTTCCTTCTCTTCAATAGACACCTTTAATTTAGCATCACTTAATTTACTTTGAGCTGCTTCTGTATCTAAGCTTATTACGTTAGGCACTGTTGTAAGTTTAACTTCTGGTCCTTTGCTTACAACAACTGTTATTTTATCACCTGAAGATACTTCAGTATCCTTTTTAGGATTTTGACTTATTATTTGTCCACTTGGTACATTATCATCAAATTGTTCACTAGTACTAGTAATTTCAAGGCCTAAAGACTTTAAAATAGTTTTTGCATTATCTATATCATAATCTTCTAAATCAGGCATTTTAAGTTTTGTTTTCCCTTCACTTACAATAACTCTGATTTGACTCTTTTCTTTAACCATACTTCCCGCTTCTGTATTCATTTTAATAATTGTTCCTTCTGGCTGATCACTAGATTCTGTTCCGCCTTCTACTAAAACTAAATTTAATCCTTCAAGTTGTTTTTTTGCATCATCTACATTTTTTCCAACTATATTAGGTACTTCAACTTCTTTATTACTAGTAGTAATTGAATTAGTTATCTTATATGCTCCAACACCTAAAACTAGTAATAATAATACTAACGCTACACCTACTGTAATTTTTACTATTTTTCTTTTATTTATTCCACCTATTGTTTCATCCTCGTCATCCTCATAATAATCATCATCATCTTCATAGTCTTCATTATTTTTTTTATTTTTTTGTTCTTCTTGCTTTAATATTTGTTCAGTTACAGCTGACATTATTATTGTATGATCATTATCTTCTTCGATTTTATCTATACGTGCATTAGGATTATCCTTAATCTTTTGAAGATCTGCAATCATTTCTTTAGCACTTTGATATCTTTTAATCGGTTCTTTTTCCATTGCTTTTAAAATCAATTGATTTAAGCTATCAGGAACCTTTGAATTAAGATTTTTTGGTGGTACAACTTCTTCTTGGAGATGTTTTAATACTATAGTCACAGCAGTATCAGCTTGAAATGGAAGGCTTCCTGTAACCATTTCATACAACACAACTCCTAATGAATATAAATCTGTTCTACAATCAATAAAGCTTCCCTTAGCTTGTTCTGGTGAAAGATAATGAGCTGACCCCATTATTGTGCTGGTATTTGTGATAGTTTCTGAAGTTGTCGATTTTGCTATTCCGAAATCAGTTACTTTCATAACTCCATCTTCTGTCACTAAAATGTTTTGTGGTTTGATATCTCTATGAATTATATTATTTCTATGAGCACAATCTAAAGCTCTAGCTATTTGAATAGCAACAGAAATAGCTGTTTCATAGTTCATCTTTCCTACCTGTTTTATAATATCCTTTAGAGTTTTACCCTTAACATATTCCATTACAATATAATTTATATCATCTTGAGATCCTACATCAAGTATATTTACTATATTGTTGTCAGATAAAGTTGCAATGGCAGTTGCTTCTACTTTGAATTTCTTAACGATGTCAGTATTATCACAAAATTGTTTTTTAAGAATCTTAACGGCAACAAACCTATTTAGTTTATTACATCTTGCTTTAAATACTTCCGACATTCCGCCTTCACCAATTTTTTCAAGCAACTCATATCTATTTCCAAGTACAATTCCTTCCATATTATATCTCTCCTCCAAACAACAATACTGTTATATTATCCTTGCCACCATTGTCTTTTGCTAAGTTTACCAACTTGTTGGCCATAATTATATAATCTTCTTCTTCAGTGACAACTTGTAGAATCTCATCTTTTGTTAATTCATTTGTAAGTCCATCTGAGCACAATATATATAAGTCATATTCATCTTTTTCTAATTGGAATATATCTACATTCACAGTACTGTTAGTTCCTAAAGCCCTTGTAATAATATTTTTCTTCGGATGATTTTCCGCTTCTTTTTCACTTATATTTCCACTATCAACAAGTTCTTGTACTAAAGAATGATCTTTAGTAATCTTTATAATTTTATTGTTTTTTATTGCAAAACAGCAGCTATCACCTACATTTGCAACATGTATAAACTTTTCAGTCATAAAACAAGCTGTGACAGTAGTTCCCATTCCACTTAAATTTTCATTAGTATTAGCAAAATTAAATATATCTCTATTTACTTTATTAATAGCTTCATCAATTAGATTTTCTACGCTGCAAAAAGAAAATTTTTCATTTACATAACTAACAATTTGCTCTGCAGCCATTTTGCTTGCAACTTCTCCTGCATTATGTCCACCCATTCCGTCTGCTACTACATATATTTTAAATGCTTCTTTTTCTAAATAAGAAGCACAATCTTCATTTAACGTCCGCTTTAATCCTACATCACTAACTAAGCCTACCATTTCATTCTCCCCTCTATATTTCTTGGGTTTCCATGTAACTTCTTCTAAGTTGTCCACATGCTGCATTAATGTCACTTCCCATTTCTCGTCTTGTAGTAACTTCTATCCCATAAGTTTTCAATATTTCAGAAAAATCGTCTACCGCTTTCTTTGATGATCTTTTATACGTATTTTCTTTTATTTCATTTATAGGGATTAAATTTACATGGCAAAGCATTCCTTTTAATAATTTCCCTAACGCTTTCGCATCTTCTTTACCATCATTTATTTCTTTAACTAATGCATATTCAAATGTAATTCTTCTGTTAGTTTTATTAATATAGTACTTGCATGCTTCTAATATTTCATCAATACTATATTTATTTGCTATAGGCATAATCTCTTTTCTTTTTTCATCACTAAATGCGTGTAATGAAATTGCAAGAGTTATGCTAAATTCTTTATCTGCCAATTCATATATCTTTGGTACAATTCCACAAGTAGATAATGTTATATGTCTTTGACCAATATTTAATCCATATTCTGCTGAAACAACTTCTAAAAATTTCACAACATTATCATAATTATCTAATGGTTCTCCGCTTCCCATAAGTACTATATTGGATATTCTTTCATTAATGTAGCTTTGAACTGCAAGAACTTGTGACAAAATTTCTCCAGTCGTTAAATTTCTAACGCGTCCTTCAATAGTAGATGCACAGAATTTACAGCCCATTCTACAACCAATTTGAGTTGAAATACATATGGAATTACCATGTTTATATCTCATAAGTACAGATTCTATTAAATTCCCATCTTCAAACCCAAATAAAAATTTTTCTGTTCCATCAATATCAGATTTATAAACTTCTATTATCTTTGGCAATTTAATTGTAAAATTTTCTTTTAATTTAGCTATTAATGCTTTAGGTATATTCTTCATATCATCAAATTCATTAATATTCTTATAAATCCATGATAATATTTGCTTACCTCTAAATGTACTTTCACCATTTTCCTTCATCCATACTTTAAGTTCATCTAAAGTATAGTCTAGTAAATTGTTCATTAATCCACCTACTATTATCTTTTTTCTAGTTTTGCCACAAAAAATCCATCCATACTTTCATTTGGCATAATAGTTAAAGAAC
>JAKBFR010000205.1 GCA_021837545.1 Bacillota bacterium
AGGAATTTATTATTCAATGTGAAGAGCCTGTCAGTGGTATCAATGATAAATTATTACAAAGTAATATACTTGGTGGATATGATGTAGGGAAGAATTATCCTGCCCATAAAAATGCTCTATTACTTTGTGTAACAGAAAAAAGAACAAAATCAGAAATCCACCAGCTAATAACTGCAATGGAGGGAAAAAATGAAAGAATATAGTAAGTTAATATTTGAGATTTCAAAAGAAGGAAGACAAGGCTATAAATTACCTCCTTGTGATGTAGAGTGTACTGATATTGTGGATATGATACCTGAGAATTTACTAGGTAAAAAGGATATATCTCTTCCAGAAGTCAGTGAAGTAGATGTTGTAAGACATTTTACTCTATTATCTAATAAAAATTATGGATTAGATGCTGGTTTTTATCCATTAGGCTCTTGTACTATGAAGTACAATCCGAAAATTAATGAAGATATGGCATCCAACCCAAACTTTACTGGGATTCATCCTTATCAAAATGAGAAAACAGTACAAGGCTCCTTACAATTAATGTGTGAACTTAGTGAGAAATTAGCTGAAGTTTGTGGTATGGATCAAGTTTCCCTTCAACCTGCAGCAGGTGCCCATGGAGAACTTGCTGGACTAATGATTATAAAAGCATTCCATGAAAATAAAGGAGACTTTAAAAGGAAAAAGATTATAGTTCCAGATTCAGCTCACGGCACAAATCCAGCTAGCGCAAATGTAGTAGGCTTTGAAACTGTAGAAATTAAATCCAATGAAAAGGGTGGAGTTGACTTAGATAGTTTGAAGTCTGTATTAAACGATGAAATAGCAGGGTTAATGTTAACAAATCCAAACACCTTGGGATTATTTGATGAGAATATTAAAGAAATATCAAGGTTAGTACATGAGGCTGGTGGTCTTGTATACTATGATGGAGCAAATTTAAATGCCATTATGGGTAAGGCAAGACCAGGAGATATGGGCTTTGATGTTGTCCATATGAATCTTCATAAAACCTTTGCAACTCCACATGGTGGTGGTGGACCAGGAAGTGGACCAGTTGGAGTTAAAAAAGGACTTATACCATATCTACCTGTGCCAGTAATTGAAAGAAAAGAAGATAATTTTATTCTTAATTACAATAAACCTTTATCCATTGGAAAGGTAAAGAGTTTTTACGGGAATTTTGGTGTAATGGTTAAAGCATATTGTTATATACTTTCTATGGGCGCTGAAGGCCTTAAGAAAGCAAGTGAAATGGCGGTGCTTAATGCAAATTATATGAAAAGCAAATTAAAGGATTATTATCATTTACCAATTGATAAAGTTTGCAAGCATGAATTTGTTTTAGGTGGTTTAGAACAGGGAGCAAGTGAAGTGACTACACTAGACGTTGCAAAGAGACTTCTAGACTATGGATATCATCCACCTACTATATATTTCCCTTTAATTGTGCATGATGCCATTATGATAGAGCCTACAGAAACAGAAAGTCTTGAAACTATGGATACTTTTATTGAAGCTATGATAAGTATTGCAAAGGAAGCAAAAGAAAATCCACAGCTTCTAAAGATGGCTCCATATACTACTCATGTTAGAAGGCTTGATGAAGTTAAAGCAGCAAGAACTCCAGTTTTAAAATATACTAAAACAAATTAATTAAATTTGTAGGGGGAGCAGTCATGGAAAAGGATATAGTTATTATTGGTGGTGGACCTGGGGGGTATGTTGCTGCTATTAGGGCTGCACAGCTCGGTGCAAAGGTTTGTATTATTGAAAAAGGTGAATTTGGAGGAACGTGCTTAAATAGAGGGTGTATTCCTACGAAGGTGCTATATAGAAATGCTGAGATTTTAAATACGTTAAAAGATATTAATGAATTTGGAATAAAGATTGATAGTTATAGTATTAATGTAGAAAAAATTCAAAGTAGAAAGGATGCTATTGTTAACCAGCTGGTAAGTGGAGTAGAACAACTATTAAAGACTAATAATATCGATATAATTTTAGGTGTAGCTTCTTTAAAAGACAAAAATACAGTTTCTATTTTACTTAAGAATGGAGACGTAAAGGAAATAACAGCGAAAGATATAATTATCGCAACTGGGTCTATTCCATCAATACCTAATATACCGGGTATAACTCTACCTGGAGTGTTTACTAGTGAAAGTATACTAGAATTTAAAGAAGTGCCTAACAATTTGGTCGTTATAGGTGGCGGTGTTATAGGAATGGAGTTTGCAGGTATATTTAATGCATTAGGGTCAAAGGTAACAGTCATAGAGTTTTTACCAAGTATACTTGCTCCAGTGGATACTGATTTAACAAAAAGACTAAATGTATCACTTAAAAGAAAAGGTATTGATATTAATACACATACAAAGGTAATCAGTATTGAAAAGCAGAATGAGGAACTAATTGTAACTACTGAGGGAAAAAAAGGAAAAGTTGTATTTAATGCAGACAAGGTGCTGGTATCTGTTGGACGGACACCGATGACTTTCGGCCTGAATATAGAAAAATTGGGCATAGAACTTGATAGAAGAGCTATTAAAGTAGATAAAAATTATGAGACTAATATTCCTAACATCTATGCTATAGGTGATGTGAATGGAAAAACTATGCTTGCTCATGCAGCAACACATCAAGGTAAAAAAGTAGCTGAAAGGATTATGGGTTGCATTGATTCTCATTTTAATGAAATAGTACCAAGTTGCATCTTTGTATTTCCGGAAATTGCTTGTGTAGGCATAACAGAAAATGAAGCCAAAGAAAAAGGAATAGAGTATAAAACTAGTAAGTTTTTATTCGGAGCCAATGGCAAGGCACTTGCACTAGGTGAAGGAGAAGGAATGGTAAAGGTTATAGCTTCTCTAGATAATACTATTCTTGGTGTGCATATAATGGGACCACATGCCTCAGATTTAATTCATGAAGGTAATTTGGCCATAAATAATAACATGAAAGTAGAAAACATTACTAACATGATACATGCTCATCCGACTTTATCAGAAGCTTTTGAAGAGGCAGTATTAGGACTAAATGGTGAAGCTATTCATGCAGTACCTACTAAAAAGAGATAAAAGGAACATGAAAAGATTGGCAGCTTCTCTGCCAATCTTTTTTTATAAGCTGAGACGGTTAACAAGCAATGAAGGCAATGCAAGTGAAATATCAGGTGCTTGAACTGAGCTAAGGTAAAAATGCAAAATATAAAGATGAATTGCTACTTGCCCGTAGATACCTATTGTTATAGAATATATAATTAAGGTATAAGCAGTTAAGAAGACGAGTTCTAAAGAAATAATAAAGCTATATTAATACATATTAATAATAAAGTACATTAATGGTTTTGGATTATAACCATAGATAATTAATAATTATTATTTATTATAGAAATGATAAGGAGGAATGAAAATGAGATTATTGCTGACGAATGATGACGGTATAAATGCAAAAGGTATATATGCTTTAGCAAAAGAACTAGAAAAAGATTATGAAGTAATCATAGTAGCACCAGATAATGAAAGAAGTGCCTGTGGTCATTCAATAACGCTTACAAGACCACTTGTTGTGAGGGAAACTAAGCTGGAAGGACTAGAATCAAAGGCTTTTAGTGTAGATGGAACGCCAGCGGATTGTGTGAAAATTGCGATTAATAAGCTTATTGATACTAAAATAGATATGGTAGTATCAGGAATTAATAAAGGGTTAAATTTAGGTACAGATGTCTTATATTCTGGAACAGTTTCTGCAGCTATCGAAGCGGCTATTTACAAA
>JAKBFR010000206.1 GCA_021837545.1 Bacillota bacterium
TTATATTAGGAAATGCTCATATATTTTGTATGTAAATATAAAGTTGTTTTATTTACCACTCATTTAAAAATGAATATAAGGCAGGATAAACATTTAAACTGCTCATTAAAGATATATACTCATCCATTGCTTTATCGTTTTCGCTAGCAGTTTTTATAGCTCTTATCATTAAATTCTTAGGCGTTTCTAAGGGAGAAATGTATTCTACCACAGAAACATCATATCCCTTAGCTTCTAGCATCAGAGAACGCATTCCATCTGTTAAAATATCAGCCATTCTTGCTTTAAATACACCCTGCTTTAGTATATTTTTAAAGGGTTCATAAGAATATTGATTTAAAATTTCTCTATGACAGCAGGGAACTGCAATGATAATATCAGAGTTTACTCTTATTCCTAGAGCTAATGCCATATCTGTAGCAGTATCACAAGCGTGCAGGGATAATACTACATGTATACTTTTATCAGGTTCATAATTTTTAATATCAATAGCATGGAATTCCATATTTCTATAATTTAAATTTTTAGCCATACTTTTAGAGGATTCTATTACTGATTCAGAGTAATCTAGTCCAATAAAATGGCATTTTTTCTTTTTAACTTCAGTTAAGTAATAGTTTAGTACAAAGGATAAATAAGATTTGCCACAACCACAATCTAATATGTTTACAATTTGATTTTTCGGAAGTTTATCTAAAACCCCTTCTAATAGTTCTACATAATGATCAATTTGATTATATTTTCTTATTTTATCATTTTTAATTTTACCATCTTTACTCATTATTCCTATTTCTTTTAGTAGAGAATCTGCACTGCCGGTCTTTATATAGTAATCTCTATTTAAAAGAGTAGAGGTAGTTCCGGTAATATGAGTGGAAGAGGCTTTAGAAGAAATAATGTTGGAATCTTCATCCTCTATAGAATTTACATCTAAGTTCTTCATAGTTACATTTTTATTATCCGCAGAAATTAAAATAACAGAACCTCTTTCACTATAAATTAAAGATAAGCCTTCATAGTTTTCAGCGTCTATAGCTATGTTAGAAAATAACTGATTTATACTCAAAGTTTCTGTTTTTCCATTAAAATTATATTTAATATTTCCGTTATCATAAAGACCTGTTCCTTTAAATTCTTTTAGACCTGTTATGTAAGTGGTATTAATATGTTTAAATATTGAACAGTTTTCAGAGAATCTATTTTCAAGGCCAATTAGAAAGAGTTTTAATTTATTAATATTTTGCTTATTCATTGTGCTCAAACCTTTCTTTTATAATTATTTTTGAACTAGACTATAAGTATAACAAAGTTTCAAAAGCTGTTGAATAAAAATATAATATTATAATTATAACCATATAATAAAGTTGCAAACAGAAAAGTAATGAAATAGGAATATTGGTTGTATAGTATATTTAACTATAATTATTTATGCTATAATAAACGTGATTAAAAAGGTAACAATTAAATTTAAATTATGATTATACTTGTAATAGAGAATTAATGAGATAATTCGAAAGTGAGATAGAAGTAGTATTACAATTACCAATTATTATGTGGCCCAAAGGACTATAAGGGGGAAATTAATTGAAAAACAAGAATAACATCATAGTTATAATTTTTATATTTATTATGATGGCATTAAATGCAATGGCTGAGAATACTAAGGGAATATTTATTCCATCTTTTAAATCGGATTTTAATATAGATAATACTAGTATCGGTATAATGTTGTTTATTGGCTCCTTAGCATATATATTGTTTACATATATCGGAGGCATACTCTGCGAAAAGATAGGACAAAAGAGGGTTATTATATTAGGACTTAGCTTTATGTTCTTTTCACTGGCACTATTATCAGTAGTAGACAGTTATATTATTTTTATAATAGATATGTTTATTATGAATATAGGTTTGGCACTTACAAGTATAGCTATAAATACATTAGTGCCGGTATTATTTATAAGTTATCAAGCTATTCTTATGAATATAACTCATTTTTGTTATGGGGTAGGGGGAGCATCAGGTCAGGCACTAGGTGGAATATTGATGTCTAATGGTTTCACTTGGAGGAATATATACTTTGGAATATCAATTTTATTTGTAATGCTATTGATTGCATTTACTTTTATAAAAATGCCTCATACTCATAAACATAGTGAAGGCAACAAGACAAATATATTGGATGTCTTAAGGAATAAAATAATTTATTTTTATGTATTTGCACTGGGGTTTTATGTATTTGCTGAGATAGCTACATCAAGTTGGATGGTGAATTATATAAAAGATAATTATAAATATAATAGCAGTAAGAGTGCTTTTTACAGTGTTATGTTTTTGGTTATATTTAGTATAGGAAGATTAGTAGGGGGATTTGTAGTTGAAAAGCTGGGTTACCTAAAAACAACTATGGGATCTTTAATAATTGCAGTAGGCTTATTTACATTGGGATTAGTTATTGGAGAAAATGGTCTTATAATAGTATCTATTTCAGGTTTCTTTTTTGCTGTAACCTTTCCAACTCTTGTACTTACCATAAGTAAGGTATTTAAGCAAAACACAGCTTATATAACAGGAGTAATAGTTACCTTAACTTCTTCAGTTAATATGCTACTTAACCTCATAATAGGCAAACTAAATGATAAAATTGGTACTTATTTTGCTTTTTATATGATACCGATAAGTCTAATAATATCAATTATTTTTATATATCTTATTTATATAAATACAAAAAGTGATTTTAGCGTAGATAAAGGGGTTAAAAATGAATAAGGGTAAGTATGTGAACTTAGAGGCTGTAAAGGGTAATGAGAGAGAATATGTAATAAAGGATAATACTCATATTATACTAGGAAGAATATTTATAGTGGAATTAGATAAGCAAAATAAGTTTTGTCAATTTAGATTGAAATTTTATAAACATACTAATGGAAGTTACGAGTATTTAAAAGACTCATTAAAGCTTATACTTAATATTTTATTTAAAAATATGGGAATAAACAAAGTAAATGTTATAGCTCATGAAAGCATAAATATAAGTGCTTTTACTGATTTAGGATTTGAGTTAGAAGGTATTATCACAGATAGTGTAATCAATAAATCTGAATATCAATCAGAATTGATGTTTGGTATAAATGATTTTGTTTTTAATAGAAATTCAATGAAAAGAGATCTTACAATTGAAGGTAGAAGTATTAAGATTCAGGCATTAACTCCTGGCGATGCAGAGGAAGTGTTAGGGTATCACTTAAGAAACAGAGAATTTTTAAGGATATTTGAACCCGCTAGAGATGAAAGCTTTTATACTTTAGATAGTCAGAATCGTACCTTAGTAGAGGGCTACAAACAATTTCTAAATGGTAACGGTGTTAATTTTGGCATATTTAAGAATGATAAACTTATTGGAAAAATAAGAATATCAAATATAGTTATGGGTGTTTTTAAAAATGCTTTTATAGGTTATTCTATGGATGAAAAAGAACAAGGTAAAGGATATATGAAAGAAGCAGTTAAACTTGTAGTGGCATATGCTTTTGAAGAATTAGAATTACATAGAATAGAAGCAACTACTTTAATAGATAATGAAAAATCACAAAAAGTTTTAAGAAACTCTGGTTTTAAAGAACTTGGTATAAGTGAAAGGTACTTATACATAAATGGTGAGTGGAGAGACCATATGGTTTTTTATAAGGTTAAATCATAGTTTTGATATTATAATATTAATGACTTCAGAAGGATATTTAGGATCCTACTGAAGTTTTCTTTTTATTCA
>JAKBFR010000207.1 GCA_021837545.1 Bacillota bacterium
CAATAAGCCTAAACTTACCAAAATAACTGCAGCTATTAGTACTATTTTCTTTTTCATTGATTTCCCTCTTTTCTATTAATCCATTCTTATGTAATAAAACTTTGACCACATTTCAATCCTGCAGATGATGATTTAACCCACATAAGTTGATGTAAATGTAAAAAGGCCTAACTATTTATCCATTAGACCTTTTTATTTATTAAATTTCATTTGAAAGGTCTAAAAGCTTATTAAATGTTATTTCTTATCTCTTATTCTTCTCTTTTAAGCTTTCTTAAGTACAAGGCTCCTATAGCTATAAAGAACACCCCTAAAGCCATAAGCACATTAGTATCAATAAAGGCTCCGGTCTGAGGTAATTTATCAGGCTTTGCTTCATTTATACCTTTACCCTCACCAGAACTTGTAGTGTTTCCTAAAACAAAAACTGGCAAAGCTTTTGCGTTGATATTGCTAGAATAAAAATCGTATTTCCCAGAAGCTTTATATTCTTTAAGCGCTATTAGTGCTCTGAGACTTTCTTCTGTAGATGTATAGTTTGATGACTCGTCCTCTACTAAATGCTTAAATCCTCCATCTTTAGCTTTAAAAGATAATAAAGCTGATACTAAATCACCTTTGCCTTTAGTAAATCTTTCTCCTTCTGGGTTAATTGCTACAGAAGTAAGTCCTAAAATAACAAAAGCTGTAGTTTCACTCGCTAAACCATATTGGCTGACGCTGTATCCACTTTCATTTTGTAATATAGATAGTGTATTAACTGCAGCATCAATTACCTCTTTAACTTCTGGTTTTGTATTATAAAACTCTGAAAGAGCATTGATAGCAGCTCCTGTCATATCTGGATCTATTTTATCCCCATAATATGTCCATCCTACCATTTTATTTCCATCTACTTCATAACTTAATTTAGAACTTAATATGATACTAGCAAGTTTTTCTTTAGTTACTTTATACTGTTCCTTTATGTTAGCATAATTATAAGCAAAAATTCCAAACACTGCATCGTTAATTAAAAATGTGTTTATATCTCTATTAAATAATTCAGAAACTAAATTGTACCCTTGAACATTATAAGGTGTATAGCCCGAAGCTGTTAAACCTATAATTAATTTTTCCATATCCGTATTGCTTAAATCTTTTACCCCATTAGCTTTAATATCTTCCAAGCTTTCCTTTAAAAAAGTAGTATCTACCTTTTCACCTAACTTGTTTAAACTCATAGCAGACCAAGTATTAAGTTCCTTTGCTTTTACAACTTTTGCTGAATTATTAATTGCTTCAGTAATAGCTTTTGAAATTTTAGTATTATCTACATTTCCAGTACTAGTATTTCCATTATCATTGTTTCCTGAAGTTGCACCTTGTCCTATAGTAAATTCTATTTCATCATAAACTACTTTGGGACATCCATCTGTTTTAAAATCATTTAGCTGAAGAATATGAGTTCCTTCTTTTAGTCCTTCTTTAAGAGTAATCTTATTATCTACAACTAGCACCTCAGCACCATCAATCTTAGCCTTTATTCCAGTAATAGGTTGAATTACTGAATTTCCAGTTGTCCAATCTTTATATGTATTATTTAGACTTATAATTAATTCCTTTTGGGCTTCCTTTGTTGAATATTCTATTTTATTTGACGTCAAAGTTCCCATATCGCCATAATAGAAAATCAGCTTATCCCCATTTTCTAATGTTGCACCATCAATACCTGTCATGATGTCTTGATAAATGTTATTTCTGCTAATTGCATAAAACCATCCATCATATCCACCAAATTTACCACCTTTTATTCCATTAACTTCTGAAATAAATTTTCCGTACTGTCCATCAGTGGCAACCATAGATATATTATTCTTATCTAACACTTCTTTTAAAGCCTCAAACCCATTTGCTTTACTTGAGGTTCCTACAGTAATTATTTTATCAAAGCTTTGCACCTGCACTGAAACTGCAAAATTATTTTCCGCTGCTTTCACCACACTACTAGCTCCTGTAAATATCTGTCCTACAACAAATATTAATGCCAAAACCATTGTATAAAACTTGCTTTTAATTATTTTTCTCATTGTTTTTCCCCCTATAATTTTTTATCTATAAATAAATCATCACCTGCGGTGATGCAATATTAACGACATTTCATTATTATATATATTATTTTTCAATGTTTTTAATATAAGTAATTTCTAATTTACTTTTAAATCTAGTTAGGACTTTGTAGAAGCTTTCATAGAAAATCATGACAAAAATAAAATTTCCTACTGCATGCATTACATCTGCAGTGATACTGGTCAGATATATGGTTAGAATACCCTTTATACTAATGGGGTCTACAATTACTAGCACAGTCCATAAATTCATTATCCAATCAAACAAAAACCCATATAGAAAACATATAATTGCAAATTTTTCTACGGAAAGCTTTTTACTCCTTTTACCTATTAAACCTGAAAGTGCTCCAACAATACCCCAAGCAAGCATCTGCCAAGGGGTATATGGTCCCTGTCCAAGGAAAATATTCGAAATAAAGGCTGCAGTGCTTCCAACCAAAAATCCCTCATAAACCCCAAAAACTAGTCCAGATAAGGCTATTAAAAAAGTGGTTGGCTGCACATTTAATATTGCTGCAAAAGGTATTCTGCTAACTGCTGCAAATACACTTAAAGTAGCTATAACTGCTATTTCCTTAGTACCCATAGAACTTTTTTCAAAATAGAAATAGCTCAAAAATATTATTAAAAACACCGCTAAGGTTACACTTAAGGACATATTAATATAATTATTGAATTTTATACCCAGTCCTATTAATAACACTGGAATTAAAAATGTAAAATATATTGTAATTTTTTTCACTATTTCACCTTCAATTTAAAATTATTTTCTCTTATACACATTTAAATAAATAACTAGCCTACTAATTTGTTATTCATTTAAATGTGCCTCACTTGCATAAAAGTCTTTTAACGTAAAAATATTGCTATTCCTATTTCTAAAAATCTTATTTATTGTGGTAGTATAATAAATTCCCCTACCAAGAACTTCATCACGACTTCCATCTCCAACTATTTCACCATTAAACATTAATAAAAATCTACTGCAAAATTCTGCTGCAAATTCTACATCATGAGTTACTAATATTACTGTAGTTCCATTTTTATTTAACTCTAACAAAATCTTCCCTAGCATTCTTTTCACCTTTGCATCTAAACCCCTAGTTGGCTCATCTAAAAGTAGAATCTTAGGCCTCAGAACCAAAATTGATGCTATTGCAACTCTCTGAATCTCACCACCACTAAGATCTCTTGGATTCTTATCCATTATTTTGTATATGTCTAAAGCCTTTAAAGTATCCTCTATAACCCCGTAATCTTTAATATTGTAATTATCTAAAGTAAACTTCAATTCTTCATAAACTGTTTCTTTTGATATGTAATCATTAGGATTTTGTGAAACATATCCTATAATTCTGGCTATATCCTTAATTTTAAGTTTTTTAACCTCTTTATACTCACCACTAAAGCTTTCAATAAAGTTTCTTGATAGCTTTTTACTATCCGCATTAGGTTCTAAGGAGTTTTTTAACACTTTAATGCTACCACCATAGTTAATAAGTCCCATAAGGGATTTTAAAAAGGTGCTTTTTCCAGCTCCATTAGCACCCAAGATACTAATAAATTCACCTTGTTTTATACTAGTGTTTAAAGCTTTGATAACAATATTATCTTCATATTTACAACACAAATTTTCAACTTTTATGATT
>JAKBFR010000208.1 GCA_021837545.1 Bacillota bacterium
ACTGCCAAATTATCATTTAATTTTTCTCCTAAACTAAAAGCTACTATTTTTCCATCTACATAAACAGCTATACCCTTAGTATTTATAATTTGCATATTTCTAAGAACATCTTTTATTCCTTGTAATTCATAATAAAGCATATAATCATCGTTATTTCCATCATACCATTTTTCTGCAGCAGCAATTACATCTCTTTTTACTTCTGCATCTTCAATATCTTTAACTTCATAATTATAATTCTTTATAAAGGAATTATAATGATTCTTTTTCCCATGGAGTTTCTTACCAGAAAGCTTTATAAGCTTTTCAGCTTCATATAAGTAATCAAAGTTATCCCTATCTTCCTTTATACAGATACCCTTAACATCATCATATATATCCCTTATTTGTTCCATAAAACTTTCATCAAGGTCTTTGAATAAGTAATCCATATTATTTTCTTTCTTATAATTCATTAGTGCATCTATTATTTCTTTAAGATTTTCCTTGTTATATCCCAAAGGTTGCATAAAATAGTATCTTCCTTCAAAATCTTTTTTCTTTATTATTAATGCACCTTTATGAATAGTAAAACAAATATCACAAGCTTCTCTCCATATATATAAAGTTGTAAAAGAATACTCACAACTTAGGAATTTATATGGAAATATAAATTTTTCAAATATATTCTTATCTTCTATCATTAGTCTTTTAAAAATCATCATATCAACCTTTCCCCTTAGGATATACAATAAATGTCATTATCTTTTTACACTCATATATAATTTTAGACTGTTTAATCATTTTTTGCAAGTAGATACTTTGGGGAACTATAGTTACCGAAATGATACTTAGTGCTGATTCTATGTATGTAAATTTTACATTCCGTATTGGTATTAACGACATTTCGGAAAATAATCACTGCACTTTACATTTATTTTGTGGAAATATAGTATAACATAATTAAATGAATAAACTTGAATACTTACCTTAATTTTATTTTATTTTATTTTATTTTATTAATGATTTCTTTATATTTCTAAGATATAATTACTTAAAAGATTATATTTTTCTAAAATTCCAATACCTTTATTATTTAAAATTCCCTTGGAGGTGATTTATACTTGAATAATATTTCGCTTATATTAGCCTTTTCAGCAGGCCTACTTTCTTTTTTATCACCCTGTGTTTTACCACTAGTACCAGCATACATTAGTTACTTGACTGGAACAGCTATTAATGACTTAGATAATAAACAAGCTAAATGGAATGTATTATATAAATCGCTTGGCTTTGTCATTGGCTTTTCTATTATTTTCATTTTAATGGGTGCTTCTATAACTTCACTGGGTAAACTTTTATTTACAAATAAAAACGCTTTTAGAAAAATTGGTGGTTCTTTAATGATAGTATTCGGTATTCACACAATGGGTTTATTAAAGATTAAATTATTTTATAGAGAAAAAAGGTTTTTATCCTTTAATAAAGCTGGAAGTAAGTTAGGATCTATTCTCATGGGAATGGCATTTGCTGCAGGTTGGACTCCTTGCATTGGGCCAATTTTAGCTTCTATTCTTGTATATGCTAGCAGTTTGGAAACCATAGGAAACGGCATCCTTCTTCTTTCAGTATACTCACTGGGTCTTGCTGTTCCTTTTATATTAACTGCACTTATTATAGGTAACTTTACAAAGCACAAAAATGCAATTTTAAAACACTCACCTATAATTTCCTTTATAAGTGGAATACTACTAGTCACAATGGGTATTCTGGTTTTTACAAATAAAGTAGCTATATTAAGTCCTTATTTAGATTTTTTTAATTTTTAATTTTTTAAAACCCTAATAAACCACCTTTAGATGATGATTTAACCGATTGGAGGATTGGCAATGAAAAAATTAATTTGGCCACTTGTAGTTATCATAGTGTTTGGCATAAGTATTTATTCTGTAACTAAATACAATAAAAATAAAACAAATGATTTAAACATAACTTCTAAAGAAAATCCTAAAGCAAATAGTTTAGTCCAAAACCCCGGTCCTACTACCGAAAAAACACCTTCAATTAAACAAATTACTGGTAATAATAAGACAAGTGCTTTGAATTTTAAACTGAAAGATTTGAGCGGAAAGGAAATATCCCTTAGTGATTTTAAAGGGAAAAAAGTATTTCTGAATTTTTGGGCGAGTTGGTGCCCTCCATGCAGAGCAGAAATGCCTGATATTGAAAAATTATACCAGGAAACAAAGAATTCTGATTTAGTTATTCTGGCCGTAAATATTGGGGATGACAAAAACACAGCAAGGTCCTTTATTGAGAAAAATAAATATAATTTTACTGTTTTATTGGATTTAGATCAAAGTATAGCAGCGCAATATAATATTGTTGCAATTCCAACTTCCTTCTTTATCGATAAGGATGGTAATATTATATCAAGTACAAAAGGCGGTATGACTATGGAAGATATGAAAAATTATATTAGTAAATTATAAAAAAACTATTTACATGAATTTGTTTCATTTGTTACTATGTAGTTGAAAGAAATTTACACGTTGATTATTGTAAACTTTTTTCACTACTTTAAAGGCAAAGCAATTCAAAATTGTTTTGTACCTAAGATGAATGCATTAGAAGCATATGAGGAGGATAAATAATGAAAGACCCAAGAATTATTACACTTGCAAAAAACCTTATTAATTATTCCTGCAATATTCAAAAGGGAGAAAAAATACTAATTGAAGCTGTTGGACTTGAAACTCCCTTAATAACTGAGCTTGTAAAGCAAACTTATCTAGCTGGTGGCATACCTTTTGTTACGATTAAAGACAAAGAAGTTGATCGAGCAATTCTTATGAATTGTACAGAAGAACAAATGACAATGATGGCAAAATATGAAGCTATGCGAATGTCAGATATGGATGCTTATATTGGTCTTAGAGCAGGTCATAACATCACTGAACTCGCTGATGTTCCTGGTGAAAAAATGTCCATCCATGGAAAGAACTTTTGGGGACCTGTTCATGGTGGAATTAGAGTTCCAAACACTAAATGGGTAGTTATGAGATATCCTAATTACTCTATGGCTCAATCTGCTGATATGAGTACAGAAGCTTTCGAAGACTTTTACTTTAATGTGTGTACCCTTGATTATAGTAAAATGTCCAAGGCTATGGATAATCTAGTAACTTTAATGGAAAAAACAGATAGAGTAAAAATTACAGGGGCTGGCACGGATTTGAACTTCTCTATAAAAGGAATTCCTGCTATAAAATGCGATGGAAAGTTAAACATTCCTGATGGAGAAGTATACACTGCACCAGTTAAAGATTCTGTAAACGGCTACATTACTTATAACGCTCCTGCTGTATACCAAGGATATACTTTTGAGAACATAAGACTTGAATTCAAAGATGGTAAGATTATAAGTGCAACTGCAAATGATACAGATAGAATAAATACCGTATTTAATGCTGATGACGGAGCTAGATATGTTGGTGAATTTGCTATTGGTGTAAATCCTTTTATACTAAAACCAATGAAAGACACCTTATTTGATGAAAAAATAGCTGGTTCTATCCACTTTACTCCAGGCAGTTCTTATGATGATGCCTTCAATGGTAACAAGTCTTCTGTACACTGGGACTTAGTATTCATCCAAAGACCAGAATACGGTGGTGGTGAAATTTACTTTGATGATGTGTTAATAAGAAAAGATGGTCTATTTGTAATTGATGAGCTTTTATGCTTAAATCCTGACA
>JAKBFR010000209.1 GCA_021837545.1 Bacillota bacterium
CTCACCAATAAGTACTCAAAAAAAAACATAAAGAAACTACTATTCGAGTAATCTCTTTATGTTTTTCCTAAATATTCATTCCTCACATTCTAATCTTCTCCAAATTTTGTTTTAATTAACCTTACTAATTCCTTTACCGCTACTTCCTCATCTTTTCCTTCTGCAGAAATCATAATTTCATCTCCCCTTGTTATTCCAAGTGATAAAATGTTAATTATGGATTTTGCAGATGCAGTTACATCATTTTTTTTAATAGTAATATTAGATTGAAACTTAGCTGCTGTTTGTACAAATAATACTGCTGGCCTCGCGTGTACCCCTGTTTTATTTTCTACTATGATGCTTTCACTATACATTTTTAATTCCCCCAAACTTATTTGTATTATTTTAGTTTAATAATTAATAACTTATATTTCACTTTTCTTTTAATTTTTCCTGCTTTAATAAATAAAAAGAGCGAAGCTAAAAGAATGGATTTTTCAAACTTTGCTCTCATTTTAAAAAATATGCATTAAAAATAAAAGTCACCAACCATCAAGATTAGTGCTTTTCCATCATAAGATTATATAATAATTTTTTCATACTTTATACTTATCTTCACAAGTGAATATTCATTTACATCTTAATCTTTAAATGGGAATAACTCCATTGCAACTCTAGCTATCTCAGGATTAAACTGTTTACCCATCTCCTTCTCTATGATTCTTAGCGCCTCATAAGTAGAAAGTGCTTTTCGATAGGCTCTTTCAGAAGTCATTGCATCATAAGCATCAGCTACCTGTATTATCTGCGACTCCAAAGGTATTTCGTCACCCTTTAAGCCTTGAGGGTATCCTGTTCCATCATAATTTTCATGATGGCTATAAGCAAAGTTTGCAATGTCAGCAAACCCACTTATCTTCTCTAAAATAGTCTTAGTATGTATTGGATGTAGTTTAATAATATTATACTCATCTTCAGTCAGTCTACCTGGTTTATTTAATATCTCTGTTGAAACTCCAATCTTACCAATGTCATGCAATAAAGCTGCGGTACTAATATTCTTTACTTGTGTTTTTGAGAGTCCAAGTTCATTAGCAATGGCGCAACTATATTCTCTTACTCTTTGTGCATGACCTTCTGTATACTTGTCCTTAACTTCAATAGCAGATACTAAAGCTGTTACGACATCCTCATACATCTTAGCCTCTTTATCATGAAATACTTTCTGAGAATAGAAATTAGATATAATTTGCGCATAAAACTTTAATGCTTTCTTTGAGTTCTTTGAAAAGTCAGTTTTATTAAAACATTCAAGACTAATTAGGCCTACATTCACTCCCTCAACCTGAACTGGTGCATATAAGGACATAAAATTGGAATAGGTTCCAAGTTTTTTAAAGACTTCTATTACTTCTTTGGTAAACTTTGTGTCATCCCGTTGTTTAATGTATATTTGATGAGCTTCGATACCAGAAATATCTGAGCACTCATAATCAATAAAAGCATCACTCCTACTAAAAACTAATTTTTCAAGAAACTTAAAATCATAACCATTTGCAAATATAGGTATATATTTATCCCCTGAGAGCTCATAAAAAGACCCCTTTTCTGCTTCAGGTATCAATTTAAAAGCACCAACAAAAACTTTTTCTAAAAAATCATTTTTACTCATATTATGCATATTAACAAAAGATCCAACTATATCCATTATTTTATTATAGTTAGTATCTACATCATTGGCTTCTGATTTCATATTCTTTTTACATAAAGGCCTTAACAATCTCTTTTTTTCTACTGTCATTAGTAATACCCCCACAAAATAGCAAATAATCATAAAATAGCATCAATTATGACAATTATATCATTATATTACCTAACATTAAACTCTTATTACTAATTAACTTATAATGGATATTTTATATAAACATTATTTTCAACTCATGTTACAATTTATTAATATATATTCTATTTAGTAACCTATATTTTTCAAACTGGGCATGCTTAAAAAGCATACTTTAGCCCCTTTACATATAAATAATCAAAATATTAACGTATCCCATTAAACTAAAGGACACCCTTATGATAATTCTTAATCAAAAGAGTGTCCTTAAATATTATATTTTTATAATTCGATGATTTTCATGTGTAATCTCTATACTATATTTTTCTCCTCTTACAATCACATTGAAAGCGAGCCTATTCCATTTTTTAGGCAAGTTAGGATTAATATTAATTTTGCCATCCTGAATATTAAGACCTTTATAATTATCTATTATTTTTATTCAGTAAGTATTCCCTCTTATTCTAAAGTATATAATTCTTGAAATGTAAAAGGTATATAATGAAAAATATTGCATTAATGAATGTTTTATAATAATATGAAATTGACAATAGTGTATGATATACAGTATACTAAACATGAGGTGATTAATTATATGGATCCTATAGATGAACTAGTTAGTTCTCTTATTGTAGAACTTAAACGAGGGACACTGGTACTTTCAGTGCTTAGCCAACTTAACAATCCTGAATATGGCTATTCCCTTGTTCAAAAATTAGAAAAGAAAAATGCATTAATTGAAGCTGGAACACTCTACCCGTTACTACGTAGATTAGAAAAACAGCAACTTCTGATAAGTGAGTGGGATACAAGTGAAAGTCGCCCACGTAAGTATTACGTTTTAAGTGATGAAGGGAAAGAAGTATATCACCGTTTAAAAAATGAGTGGAGATCTCTTTCCAAACAATTAGAAGGATTATTAATGGAGGAGGATAATAATGAAAATGATTGATCGTTATGTTTATGCTGCTACAGAGCGTTTACCAGAAGATACCAGAGGGGATGTGAGTCTCGAACTTCGCGCTAATATAGAGGATATGCTACCAGAAAACCCCACAGAAAATGATGTTCGTGCTGTTCTTGAGAAACTAGGAAGTCCTACTAATCTTGCAGATGAATATAGTCAAAGGAAAAGATATCTAATAGGACCAACTCTTTATGATGGCTATTTTTCTGTGCTTAAATTAGTAATATATATTGTAACCATTGTGTTTGCCTGTATCACATCATTGGAATGGGCTTTAAATCCTCCATTTAGTGGAAAGTTTTCTCAAATGTCAATTAGATTTTTCCTAGACCTACTAATTACTCCTTTCCAAGGTATACTACAAGGTTTTTTGTGGGTAACGATAGGTTTTGCTATATTAGAGAGATCTGGAATCAATGAAGGCAAAATACCCTTTATAAAGAAAAAATGGTCACCTGATGATTTAGAAGCTATACCCGTGTCTAAGAAAAGGAAAATTTCTCGTATAGAGACCGGATTTTCAATGTTTTGTACTGTATTTTTCACATCACTAGTATATTTTCAATCTCAGCTTATTGGATTATATACAAGAGGCAAAAGTGGTCTTACTCTCATTGCCCCATTCTTTGTGAAAGAACGTATACAATCCTACATTCCTGTAATTCTTATATTTGCTGCAATTCAACTTAGCATTCTTATATGGAAGTTCATCTCTATGAAGTGGACTTTTCCACTAGCCATTGCTAATACACTTCATAATATTGCAATGTCAGTGTTTATATGTGTGATACTAAGTGATAATTCCCTATTTAATCAAGAATTTATATCAAAATTTGCCGATTTCACAAAAATTTCTCTTACTCAAATTACGTCAACTTGGCTTAGGAGCACTCTATGGATATCTATAGCTGTTTTTATTGATATTAGTTTT
>JAKBFR010000045.1 GCA_021837545.1 Bacillota bacterium
GAGTTGTGTTAGTTAATCCAATATCAGAAGAAAAAATTAAAACTAATGAATTTAAGGAAAGCATTAAATCTGAATATTATAGAAGTGAATTTGAGAAAATAGGTACTAATATTAGTTTAACTTCATTATTAAGTAAGATGGGATTAACTATGGAAAACACTATTTTTAAAGAGCATTTAACTGAAAGTGAATTAGCTGAATTTAATAGTTTTAAAAATAATAAGAGATATAAGGAAGCAGTTTCAAATGAATTAAAAAACTTATATAAAGATGTATCAAATAGTCAAACTGACGGGTTATTACATAATAAACCATTCTATTTAATAACTGATAATGAAGAAGATCCTATAAAAAAAATAGGTAATGCAGCAGTTACGACAATATATAAAGAAGAAATAGATGGTTCACCAATTTCATTATTAGATTCAAATACAATTGTTAATGGAGTAAATAGCGTTATAAAAGATGTAAAGAAAATAGCTAAAAAGTCATAAGAAAGTAGGCTTAACTATATATTATTGTCATTTGTTTGACACACAATAACTTTATACTAAGATTATAGAGTTATTACTAGTAGATGTAAGCATAAAGTATTTTGATATATATAAGTGAATAGCTTACGCTTCTAACTTTAGGAAAACTGGTTTCAAATATACAAGAGTGTTATGCATGCTAGCTATCGGACATTGTACCCCTTGAGAGTATAAATTAATGATAATATATAAGGAGGAAAATCTTATGAATAATAATGAAAATAATGAGAAATTTATTGATGTAGAATCTTTACCAGTAGATGAGGGACAACAAGTTGCTTGGAAGAATTGTTTTCAAAATAATAATTCAGCGCCACAGAAAAGAAAAGGAAGAGGCATACGTATATTAGGAAAGATTGCAGGAATTTTACTTATTACAATGATAGGTGGAGTATTTGGAAGTGGAATTACTTATTCATTAATTAAATCTAATAGTAGTTTAAATACAAAACAAATAGTAAGCTCTATTCCACAATCATTTACAGCAAGTACATCTGATGCAATGTCAGCAGCGGATGCGTTTAATAAAGTGGCACCGGCTGTAGTTATTGTTTCAACCAAAAGTACAGCTAATAATGGATTTACAACTGGAGAAGTTGATGGAATGGGTTCCGGTTTCATTATAAATGAAGAAGGATATATATTAACTAATTATCATGTAATTTCAGGCGCTAAAGAAATCACAGTTACATTAAGTGATAATACTGAAGTTAGTGCAACTGTAGTTAATTACGACGCAGAAAAAGATATCGCAATGATTAAATTAAAAGAAGGAACTAAAGTTCCAGCAATTGCAGAACTTGGTGATTCTGATGAAGTATATCCAGGTGCAGAAGTTATAGCAATTGGAACACCTCTTTCAAAGAATTTTGCACAAACACTTACAAAAGGGGTTATAAGTGGTAGCAATAGAACAATAGAAGGGCAAAATGGAACAAGTGTGAATCTAATTCAAACAGATGCAGCTATTAATCCAGGAAATAGTGGTGGTCCATTAGTAAATGCTAAAGGGCAAGTTATAGGAATAAATTCTATGAAGATAGGGTCTCAAGCAGCTGGATCTGCTGGAGTTGAAGGAATAGGTTTTGCAATTCCTATAAATGAAGTAAAAAGTAAAATAGATGCGTTATCAAAACCTATCTTAAATTTAGGAATTCAAATAAGAGAAATTGATAGTGATATTGCCAAGAAATATGATTTAGTAGAAGGCATATATGTATCTTCTGTTGATGAATTTTCACCAGCTGAAAAAGCCGGGCTTAAGATTGGAGATATTATTGTTAAATGTGATGGAAAATCAGCTAAGACATTTGCAGAGCTTAAAGCAATAAAAGAAGGTAAAAATGCTGGTGATACTATGAATATAGAAGTAGTAAGGGATAAGAAAAATGTTAGTGTATCAGTTGTATTAGAAGAAAAAACTAATTAAGGTATCTGAAAAGAATATTCCAATATACCTAAATAGGATTGGTAAATGTATATTATGCAATTATCAATCCTTTTTTCTTTAGAATCTGTGGATGTAAATTATCAATACTTAACTGAAATTGCAGAACTAAATCTTAAGGAATATTCAAAAAAATAACAAGTCAGTATGCCTAAAATTAGATTGTATTCTATTATAATAAAGTTATAGTATTCTAATAAAATTTATATAGATAAAAAGAAACTATTAAGTTATTCTTTTAAAGATTAAAAAAAAGTAGTAGAATTAATGAATAAGGTAAGGCGTAGTTAAATTGTTATTTAAATGCCTAATGTGAAAAGGGGATAAAAATGGAAGAAATAATATTAAATATAATAATGCATAGTGGGGAAGCACGAAGTTATTCTACAGAGGCCATTACTTTAGCTAAAGCAGGAAACTTTGATGAGGCAAAAGAATTAATAGTAAAAGCTGATGAGGCATTAGGATATGCGCATAGTTCACAAACGAGCTTGATTCAAGGTGAAGCTGCAAATGATAATATAGAATTTTCATTACTTTTAGTACATGCGCAGGACCATTTAATGACAACAATGACATTTAAAGATTTAGCAGTGGAATTAATAGAAGTATATGAAAAAATAGATTCTATTAATTATAGGTAGAATATATGAAAAATAAAATTAAATATGCTTTTATATTTTCTATTCTTTTAGTAATAGGCATAATAAGTATTAATTTATATCAACCTAATAAAGAGCAACAAGTTAAGGGGAGTATAGAACTTCTAGTAAATGAAAGTTCTTATGACTACTTAGTTGAGTGTGCAAATAATTTTATGAAATTAAATGATAAGACTTTAATTAGTATAAAGAAGTTAGATAGTTATAATCAGATTAAAAATGCAATGAAAGATGATAATAAAATAAAAATTCCCGATATTGCACAAATTGATAGGTTTAATTTTGAAAAATTAAAATTAGATGATTATAAATATTATAATAAGGATAATAAGCTTTTAAATAATTATGCTAATAATTTTTCTAAATATAGAGTCACTCAAGTTAAGTATGGTGACAACTCAATAGGGATACCACTAACATCAAGACCGTTAGCTTTTTATGTAAGAGAAGATATGCTGAAAAAATATGGATATGAACGAGATAGTATGAATACTTGGGATGATGTTATAAAAATTGGTAAGGATATTTATATAAAAAGTAATGGAAAAGTAAGTATAATAAATGCAACAGGACAAGATTATGAAGATTTATTAGACTTATTAACGATGGAGAGCTTTAGTAATGATAAAAGTGTAGAGCAAATAAAATCAGAAGTTGAAGCTATGATTAAAAATTTAAAGGATAATAACATTTTAAATTTACAAAATGAAGGAGAATTTTTAGCAAGAATATCTTCTTTTAATGCTATGAAAGAAATAATGAAAATTGAAGAAAATTGTGAATGGAGTATAGGTGATGTACCCAGTATTAAACCAGGAGCAAATAAGTTTTTTGCATCAGAAGGAGATAATCTATTAATATTAAATCAAAATACTGATAATGAAAAGCTAATTGAAAAATTTATGACTTATTTAATAACTAATAACAAAGAAACTGTTAAATATGTGAAGCAAGGAAAATTCTTTTCGAGTTATTTGTATACATATAGCAGCAAAGAAATTGAAGACGGTGTAAAAAACTTCGTTGGCAAGAGCCCACTTGTAGTATTGAGTAATATAGAAGAAAAGACTCCAGAAATTAATGACTATGATAAATATATAAAAGTTAAGCAAGAACTTAGAGTACAGTAGTACTTTGAGTTCTTGTTTAATTTTTATACTAAAGATGGGTATACTAATTTCTTATAAGCTTTCAATGTATTTTGAGCAGTATTTGTCCAAGTGAATTCAAGGCTTCTTAAGTAGCCTCTCTCACTAAGGTTGGCTTTTAACGTTTCATCATTTAAAAGAGTTACTAGAGCTTTTTCTAATTCGTTTATATTATATGGATTTATTAAAATCGCATCATCTCCTGTCACTTCTGGGATTGATGTTAAGTTAGAGGTTATTACAGGTGCTTTGCAGCTCATGGCTTCTAATGGGGGTAGTCCAAACCCTTCATAAAAAGATGGGTAAACAAAAGCATCACATCCACTATAAAGAACCGGTAAAATTTTATCTTCTAAATATCCACAAAAAATGACTTTGTCTTGTAGATTATTTTCTTTTACAAAGGTAAAAAGTTTTTCACCTTCATCTTTTAATCCTCCACCAAGTAGCAATTTATAAGGCTTGTTTAAGTCTTTATAAACTTTACTAAACGCTTTAATTAGACCTAAAACATTCTTTCTTAAACTGAATCCACCGATATATAATATATATGGATCTTTTACACCAAAGGTATGTTCTACATATAATTTGCAATTATTTTTGTCTAAAGGCTTAAAATTATTATTTGCTGCAAGAGGTGTTACAAATATTTTATCTTCAGGATAAAAACTGAAAAATTTTAAAATATCTTTTTTTGAGTATTCAGATACTGTCAAAATACCACAAGAATTAGAAATTATATTGGGCATATCACGTAAAAATCTTTCTAAGTAACCGGTGCCAACAGTTTCGGGCATAATATATGGAATTAAGTCATGTATTGTAACTATAGTTGGTATTTCTGTATCAAAATCAAACCCTATTCCATTTTGGGGAATATGATATAAATCAGTATGCAATTCATTTAATGTATTAGGAATATAATAATTTTCATAAAAACCACCATGTTTACCAGAAGAGTATACTATATTAGTATTTTTCTTATTAAATTCTTCATTAAATTTTCCAGAACAAAATAAAGTGAATTCATCTTTTGAATCCATGGAAAGAATCTCTGACATAAGATTATTTGTATAAGTACCAATGCCAGTTCCTTGATGTAAAGTAGCACTACGAGCATCAATGGCAATTTTCATATGAACACCTCTATAATACATATTGGGCATATTTCAGAAAATAATAAGTCAGTATATATGCCTTTAGTATAAAGTATTAATTGATTTTAATTTTTGTGAATCTAAATCACAATAAATTATTTAATCACATATAATAAAATAAATAATAGCTGGTAGGAAATTTCATGGAGAATAATAAAGAGATACTCAAAATTAAAAGCTATGTTGAGGAATATTATGAATTAAAAATAGATAATATAGAAAAGGTGAAAAATAGTTATAAAATTATTACTAAAGATGGGGGATATTGTTTAAAAGTAATTAGATATCAATTCTCTCATTTTTATTTTATTTTGTGTGCAATGAAACATCTACAAAGAAATGGATTCAGTAATATTCCTAAGTTTATTATTAATAAAGAAAAAAAAGAATATGGGAGTATAGACGGAAAATATGTTTATTTAACTAAATGGATTCCATCAAGGACAAGTAATTACAATAACCCTATAGAATTGGCTATGGTATCAAGTGAACTTGCAAAGTTACATCAATGTAGTAAAGGTTTTACTTTAGAAAAAATAATGAAACCCAGGATTGGTTGGTTTTCTTGGATTGATGTATTTGAAACAAGAAAAAATGAAATACTTGATTTTAAAAATAGAATAAATCAAAAAGCAAATAAATCTAACTTCGACTTATTGTATTTAGAAAATATTGAACAGGAAGTAAAAAGAGCTGAAAAAAGTATATTAGGTCTTCAAAAAAATAATTATGTAAAGATTATGGAAAGAGAAGTTTTTAAAAGAGGTTTTTGTCATCATGATTATGCCCATCATAATATTTTAATAGATAATAATAAAAACATTAATATTATAGATTTTGATTATTGCATATTAGATTCTCATCTTCATGATATAGGTTCTTTATTAATAAGAAATATGAAAGATGGCAAATGGGAAACGAAAAAATCAGATTTAATATTAGATGCTTATAGGACAAATATGGAAATTAAACAAGATGAAATCCCTATAATTAGGGAATTTATAAGATTTCCTCAAGCTTTTTGGCAAACAGGACTACAAGTATATTGGGAACAACAAACCTGGGGGGAAGATTTTTTCCTTAATAAGTTAGAAAAATATATAGATGATTGTGAGTTTAGAGAAGAGTTTATTGATAGTTATTTTAATGGAGGAAATTAATATGGATGAATCGTGTGTTAATGAATATTTAAATATAAGGGAAATAACTATTATTGGACAGTATTTTAGTTATGATAGAAATACGGATAAGAAAGATATTATTTCTCAAATTAATTTAATAGTGGAGCTTCATAAAATTCTAATTGGTTGTAATTTTAATGGAATTAGTAGAATTAAAAGTACAATAGGTAAGGAAGTTGAAGATTATAAAGTTCAGATAAAGAAATTGCAAAAACATTATGACTATGTAGCTAATGAACATTTTCCAAATGAGGTGGATAAATTAATATTATCAAATGGTAAAACTATGCTAAACCAAGCTAAAGAAGCATTAAACTATATTTATGGACATGATTATTTTGGTGTTATAAAGCGTAGTATGAATAGAGAAGAGATTTGTATTGGCAAAGTTGATAGAAATAACTTAAGAAAAAATGAAGGGAAAATTGAAATAGGTACAATCAAAGGAATGACATATAATTTAGTAGAAGAAGATGTATATAATTATATTAAGAAATTGCAAAGAAAACAATTTGATATAGATAAAGAGGAGTTAATAAAATTATTTGTACATGGGTCTCATTTATCATTTAATAGTTTTGATTATTTAAGAGGATTGTGCAGTTATCCAAGAGATTTTTTGAAAATATGGGAGAGATATAGAGATATCAAAAAAGAAAATACTAATCAAATAGATAATGAATTAGATATGCTTAATATAAAATACAAATGTAACAAGATGAAGAAGGATAATGATGAAATATTATTAGAATTAAAAAGAAGCTTAAAATATGAAAGCAAAGGTTTTATCATATAGGCATCTTTCAAAAATTAGTTTTCAATAGAACTAAAGCTTAGTAATTTTTTATTAGGAGGAAAAACATGAATAAAACTAGGTATTCAGAAAAAAATTATTTGTGTGATTATGATTTGAGTTTAAAATTTTTTAATGAGCTTGGAATAAAAGTGAATGATATTGTTCCACTTAGAAAAGTATTTGTAATATCTACGGATGAAGGAAATAAAATTTTGAAAAGAGTAAATTATGACGTAGATAGAATAAATTTAATAAGTGATTCTTTGGATTATGTGAAAAAAAGTTATAATAATATAATAACATATAACAAATTTGAGGATAATTTGAGTTATAAGAAGTGGAAAGATGATATTTATATTGTTATGGATATTTTAGATGGAAGAGAAGTATCATTTTCAAATCCAGTAGAAATTAATCTTTGTGCAGAAAGTATAGCTTTAATGCACAAAGCATCAAATGGTTTGAGGGCATATTTAAAAGATAAATATAACAAGGATTTTTTAGATATATCTCTAAAAGATAAGTTTCAAAAAGCATATGATGAACTAATTTGGATGAAAAATCTAGTTAATAGTTATAAATATAAAAATGAATTTGATGAATTATTCATTGAAAATGTGGATAAATATTTATTTGAGATTCAAGAGGTACAAAAGGAGCTTGAAAAAAGCAAGTATGATGATTTAAGACAAGAAGGAGATACAATTTACCTTTGTCATAATGATTTAGCTTACCATAATTTCTTAACTAAAAATAATGAGATAAGTATAATAGATTTTGACTTTATGACTTTAGATTTAAGAATAATGGATATCGGGGATTTTATTTTAAAATCTATAAAAAACGTAGCTTTTGATATAGATAAAATGTTAGAGTGTATTAATGGGTATGAAAATATTTCAATTTTAAAGCAAGAAGAAAAAGAACTATTATATATTCTTATAAAATTCCCAAAAGACTTTTACACCATTTCTAGGGATTACTATTATAAGAGAAAACAATGGGATTATGAAGTTTATTTAAATAGGTTTAAGGTGAAATTGAATAATGAAGAATTTAGATATGAATTCTTAAAAGTATATGAAAATAAATTTATTATATAAGGTTGCAGGTAGTCCATTTGGACTACCTGCTTTTGATGTTCATTTAACCATTTCATATGATTTAAGATTTTAGGATAGATTCATAAGCAGATATTGTATTAAGAGCTGTTTTGTTCCAAGAAAAATCTTTACTACGGGTTAGACTCTTTTTAACCATTGTTAGTCTGAGCAAGCTGTTGCTTAATACTCTTTCTATATCGTAAGATAGTGAATCTATATCATTAGGGTCTATGAAAAGTGCAGATTCATAACATACTTCAGGAAGAGAAGTAACATTAGAAGCTATTACAGGAGTTCCACAAGCCATAGCTTCTATAGGTGGTAATCCAAAGCCTTCGTAAAAAGAAGGATAGACTAGGACTTCTGTAGCATTATAAAATAATGGCATATCTTCAATTGGAACAAAATCTGTAAAAATCACGTTATTAGAGACTTGTAGTTCCTCAGCTCTACTTTTGTATTTATAATAAGAAGGCCCCTTTTTTCCTGTGATAACTAATTTAAATGTCTCTCTTAATTTCGTTGGGAGATTTGAATATGCTTCAATTAAACCTAAAATATTTTTTCTTGGACTAAATCCACCAACATAAAGTATGAAATCTTCTCGGATGCCATATTTTTTTGTGATTAAATCTTTGGATCTGCATTTACTCATAGGTCTATAAATATCTTGAGCAGCAAGTGGGGTTACGTAAATATTTTCAGAAGGAAAATTAAATTCTTTAGCAATGTCATTTTTAGAAAAGTTAGAGACAGTAATTATTCCATCACAATTACTTATAATTTTAGGCAATTCATCATTAAATATTTTAAGGTATCTATCACTAACAGTTTCAGGCATTCTTAAAGGAATTATATCATGTAGTGTAATAACTTTTTTACATTTAATATTTTCTGACAGTCCAACTCCATTTTGTGGCACGTGGTAAAGTTCTATATCAGTATTATTTAATATATTAGGAACATTTACATCGTCCCAAAAGCTATTAGAAGATGCTGATTCAACAAGTTCTGTTTTAAAATTGCTTTTCAAATTATTTATAGAGTTGCATTGTGGCATGAAAATTAAATAGTCATTATTATAATCAGTATTATTAAGACTCAGAATTAATTGATTAGTATATGTGCCTATTCCAGTACCTTGATACCACTTTGCAGCTCTACCATCTATTCCTATTTTCATTATTAAACCCTTTCATAGTAGTTGTATTAATGTATTATATTAAAAGAATATAAAAAATGTTAATAAAAGAAGTAATCTCCTCATATAAATATACAGGAGGTGAGAACTATGATGAGGGAATTTGAAATTGAAAGACAATTTAACCTTAAGATAGAAAAAATTAAAGCTAATAAAGGTGTTTACTATCTTAAAACAGATAAGGGCGAACGGTGTTTAAAGAAAATAAATTATGGACCTCAAAAATTATTGTTTGTATATGGTGCTAAAGAGCACTTAAGAAAAAATGGTTTTAATAATTTAGATAAATACTATTTAAACATAAATGGAGAACCTTATGCATTAGTTAATGAAGATCTATACACTTTGTCAGAATGGTTAGAAGGACGGGAATGTGACTTTCATAGTATAGATGAAGTAAAGATAGCAGCTAAGACTTTAGCAAATCTTCATGAAGCATCTAAAGGATATGATCCGCCAGAAAATTCTAAGCTTAAAAGTGACCTGGGAAGATGGCCTCATTTAATTGAGAAGAGAATTAAATCATTAGATAAAATGAGAGATATGGTAAGGAAAAAAAGTATAAAAAGTGATTTTGATTTATTGTATTTAAAGTCCATGGAATTTTATAAGGAAATTGGAAATAAGGCTTTATTAACATTAAAGGAATCAGATTACTATGAACTATGCATGTTTGCAGAAAATGAAAAGAGCTTTTGTCATCATGATTTTACTTATCACAATATAATTTTAGGTGATAATATGGACATACATGTTATTGATTTTGATTATTGTAAAAGAGAAGTTAGAACCTTTGATATAAGCAATTTCATGATAAAAGTTTTAAAGAGAGTTGAATGGAATTTAGAATTTGCTATTGCTATTATAGAGTCATATAATTCAGTCTCTGAATTAAAACCTGAAGAATATAAAGTACTGTATGCTTATCTTCAATTCCCGCAAAGATATTGGAGACTCGCTAATAGATATTATTACAATGAAGTAAATTGGGCACAAAATACATTTGCAAGTAAATTAGAATCTATAATAAATGAACAAGACAAGTATTTAGATTTCTTAGACAGATTTAAGAATGAATATAGAATTTAATGAGTATAATTTAGAAGCAAGAAGAGCTGCTTGAAAGTAATTAAAAGATTATTTTTAGGCAGCTCTTTGCTGTAGATATAAAGAATTAAGAAGAAACCTTTTATAATTTTTACCATATTATAAAGTGTAGAATAATGTGGATAGGTGAAATCAATGCGAATTGGAGATATAGTTGTAAGGAAGTCATATGAGAAAGATGTTACTTTTAAAATAATTGATATTAAAGAAAAGGATGGAAAAGAAAATATTATTTTAAAGGGAATTAATATAAGGATAATAGCAGATGCAGACGTAGAAGATCTTGATATGGCTGAAGAAGATAGTGGTTCTCAAGATAGAATTTTAAATACAAGAGTTAATGAAGCTATAAAAAAAGTTATGGTACTACGAAGTGATGTTAGAGATAAAGTTGAAAAGGCTCCAAAGATAAAAGCAAAAAATGAACTGGTATTTGGTAGACCAGGAAAAATACTTCACGTAGATGGAGATAGTGAATACATGGAAACTTGTTTGAAGGTGTATAAGCAATTATCATTGGATGCAGTTGGCAGAGCAATACCAGAAAGAGAACAACCTAATGTTATAGTAGATTTAGTAAAAGAAATAAAACCAGATATAGTAGTGTTAACGGGGCATGATAGTGTAGTTAAAGATCCAAAGGATTATTTGAACTTAGATAATTATAGGAATTCAAGGTATTATTTAGAGTCAGTTAAAAATTTAAGAAATTATAATTCAAGCTATGATGAATTAGTAATATTCGCAGGTGCATGTCAAAGCTGTTATGAAATGATATTAGATGTAGGTGCTAACTTTGCATCCAGTCCAAATCGAGTGTTAATCCACTGCTTGGACCCTGTTTTTGTATGTGAGAAGATTGCTTATACAAGAATAGATAAGGTGGTTTCGATAACTGACGTGATTGAAAATACTATAACAGGAATAAAAGGGGTTGGAGGATTGCAGACTAGGGGAAAGTATAGAGAGGGATATCCTAAGTCTTCTTATATTTAATAGAAAAAGCCTGAGAAGGCAAATATTCTTATATGGTAATATTCTAGAATATAAATATTCTGAAGAATATTACCATACATATGGTTCGAGACATGGGAAAAAATACGGGTTATTAGGGAAGCGGATTAAACAAAAGTTAATAAAGTTAATGATGTTACGAAATATTTAAATGTAGAATGTTAAATATTATGGGTACTTTAGATAAAAGCACTACTGAGAGAGTATATATTGATGGACAATCATTAGTAGTTTTCTTAATAATACTTTTTATTTAATTTAAAAATATAAAATTAACCTTTGACAAAAATAAAAGCACAGGATATAATTACATTAATAAATTTAATTGAGCAAAATTAAGTTTTAATAAACTAAAAATACGAATAAGTATAAAATTAAAAGGAGAGAATAAGAATGATATATGATTATATGGTAAAAGATGCAAAGGGAAATGCAGTATCAATGGAGGAATATAAGGGAAAAGTACTTTTAGTTGTTAATACAGCTACAGGGTGTGGATTTACTCCTCAATATGAAGGGCTCCAAAAAATATATGATAAATATAAAGATAGTGGATTTGAAATATTAGATTTTCCATCTAATCAATTCTTTGAACAAGCACCTGGAAGTAATGAAGAAATCGTGAATTTTTGTAAGTTAACATATGGAACAACTTTTAAGACTTTTGGAAAAATTGATGTAAACGGAGAAAATAGTGATCCTCTATATACTTTATTGAAAAAAGAAGCTCCTTCTGCAATTGAAGATGAAGCAGCAAAGGGATTATATAACTTACTATCAGATAGAGGATTCAATACAAGTGGAGATGATATTAAATGGAATTTTACAAAATTCCTTGTATCGAAGGAAGGAAAAGTAGTAGATAGATTTGCACCGACTTTTGAACCAGAAAAAATAGAAGATCAAATTAAAGAGTTACTTAATGAAAAATAAAAAATGAAGCTATATAGGTAGTCCAATTGGGCTACCTTTTTTGATGTGTTAAGATTGTAAAAAATTGACCATTATAATAATAAAAGGTATAATTTGTATAGGAAAAATAATCCATATGGGTTAGTGGAGGTTAATAATGTCTAAATCTATTTCTAAAAATGCAGCATTTAAAGCAATACTAAACTTATTTAAGTGGAGCAGTAAATCTTATAAATAATTTGTTGAGTTATTTTTATATTAAAAAAAGAATAAAGTTTGATTTTTCTAATCTCAAGATTATTCAATACATAAAGCCTATGTTTTTAGTTGTAATTCTTTCTAATACATCACTTTTATATACTATGTTTGATAGATTAATCATAGGGCATTACAGTTCGGATAAAGATCTTGGAGCTTATGCAATAGCACAAAAAGTAATATTTATAATTAACACCTTGATGCTTACAATAATTCAAGTGACAATGCCAAGGCTTTCAAATGATTTAGGGAATAACTCAAAAGAAAAGTATAGTAAATTATTAAATAAAGTAGTGAAAATATATTTTCTATTTTTATTTCCTGCATCTATAGGATTATTATGCGTATCCAAACAAGTAATGTGGATATTTGATTACAAAGATGCAAGTTATGTTTCTTGGTATCCATTGATGATGGGCTTTTCTATATATATGTTAACTATTGGAATTCAAGGAATTATTTCAAATCAAATAATATATCTTCATGGAAAAGAAAGAGAAGATGTTAAGATATTTTTCATAGGTGGAGTATGTAATGTAGTATTAAATGCATTACTTTTAATTACTAATATGTTCACAGTAACAAATTCAATTATAGCAACTATGATTTCAAATATAATCGTAATATTATTAGAGTATAGAGTTGTTAAAAAACAAATAAAATTAGATATACATTTATTTTCTTTTGAAAATATGAAGTATTTTTATTACTCATTGTTATTTATTCCAATAACATTCACAATAAATCATTTTGTGGATAGTATGATTATTTCTTGTGGATTAGATATGATTGCCTGTGGATTATTATATTTAGGAATAATGCTTATAACTAAGGATGTTGTATTCTTTGAAGTGTATGATAGAGCAATTACAAAATTGAAATCATTAATTTAATTCACAAGATGAAAATGGATTAATTATTATGCAAATACAAAAAAGATAAGATGCCATATATAATATTAGAAGAAAAGTAACTAAATAAAAAATATTATGGAATTAATTATATAAGGCATGTCGCAAACTCACAAGGCATTAATTTTTTTATATGAGTACGAAAGCAAACTACTTAGTTATTTAGTAGTTTGCTTTCGTTTTAGAAAATTTAAAAATCATGTATAGTCATTAGAATATTTTAATAATACTATTTTGTGACAATAATTTAATTCTTGAATAAAGTGAACATATAGACTTATATATATGTGATTATAATAAGAATGTTTTAAAATAGAAATAATATTGACAATAGATAGATGGTGTCCTATATAAAATATATATGAATTTCTATATAAAGAGGTTCTGAGTGAAGATGAATTATGAACAAAATGTAAAAATATTTAAAGCATCATCTGATGCAAGTGGACTAAAAATAATTGATCTATTATCTTGTGGTGAAAAGTGTGCATATGAGTAGTGTGTTTCATTTAATCTATGATAAATGAGATATTATAAGGAGTAAGAAAATTCATTTAACAACTACTGATCAAGCTGGTCACTTAAAATTTGTATTAGATGAAAGCTATGGAATTTCATTAAGTAATATTGATGATAATATAGGTTGTTAAATGTTATATTACAATTTGTTAAGGTTAAGTAAATCCATAACAGGAAAGCCAGTATATAGACCATTAGGTTCTACTGCTAATAAAACTGGCAGGATTGCTGGTGATAATATAACAGGCGGAAATCTTGAGTATAGAGGAAATCTAAGCACAGGAATATTTAAATTATTTGATAATGCATTAAATAACAATAGACCAATTATAACATCAAAAGAACTTAAGAAACTTGTAGATAGTGGTGAAAAAGTTAAAGTAGTAGATGCAAGAGTAAGTAAACAATATGATGAAGCTCATGTAGATAATGCAGTAAATATACCTCATAAAAACCTAAGAGATGCTATGGAAACTTTAGATAAGGATTCAATAGTCGTAACTTATTGTAATAAAGGTGTTACGGGTAATGCAGCACAAAATATCTTTATAAATAATGGATATAAAAAGGTGTATAACCTTTCAGGAGGACACAAATTTTATAGTTCAACAAAAAGTATTTATTTTCATATGCCTTAAAACAATTTTAGTAATTATAGAAGCTACTATGCTATCACTTGTTAAGATAGTAAGAAATACTAGGGGATAGTACTCTAAGAACTAAGAAGTGATTAATAAGTAATAGGATAATAGTCAACTTATGAAGCTTAAAAAATAAAATTAATGTTAATTGGAATAATAATTAGAAAAATACAGATAATAAAATGAAATACCTTAAAAAAATATACATTTGGAAAAATGTTTACATTGACAAGATAGGGATATAAATGATAAAATAAATGTTTTGCTTGACAAATATAACAATTTGAGATACAATTTAGTGAGAAAGAGGGTGTTTATATGGAAAAGGTTAAAACTATTGCTTCCATTAAAAATGACATAGAGAGACACGTAGGTCAAAAAGTCACTTTAAAAGCTAATGGTGGAAGGAAAAAGATTTTAGTTAATGATGGCATCATTGAAAGTGTATACCCAAGTATTTTTGTTATCAGATTAAAAAATGACACCCAAAGGACTGTGACATATAGCTATTCAGATGTATTGACAAAGACTGTACAATTGGTATTTCCAACTATAATATAAACTTCGATTTAATCGAAGTTTTTTTTAGTTAATAAATAATAATATATTATCATTATGATGTAATATTTAAATAAATATCGAAAATTTCAAGTGAATTTAGGTGTATGATGATTTCTAGAAAATCTACAAGACTTTTATTAATAACTGAGTATTCAAAATTGTAGAATAAAATAGGACAAGAAAATTAAATTATCTACATTGTTATAAATAAAAAAAGAAAGATGGTGGGTTTCCATCTTTCAACTATGGTATAAAAGGGTATTGAGAATTTATGAGAGGTTATATGGTCAATAACCAATTACTATAATACGACAAAAAATAATATATGTCAATAAGAAAAAATGAAAAAATTAAAATAATCATATTATTAGGCGAATTTAATAGAATTTTTGCTGAAAATTAATATTAGAATAGAAATATATCTATCATAAAGTTGCGGGTATAAGTATATATATGAGTAATAGGAATTTTATGGAGGTATGGAATATGGCACATATAGATATTATAAAAGAAAATGTACAATTTGAACAATTACTTAGGGATAGCAATTCTAATACAGTATTAAAAGAAGAATATCTAATCCCCGATACTCATCCTGATGTACAAGAAATATTAACTGTTGAAGCTAGACCGATGATAATTAATAAAGAGATAATTGGGGATAAAATAGTATTAGAAGGAAAAGTTGAATATACAGTAATATATTTGGCTAGAGAAGATGGTCTTGTTGCAAATTCAGTTAACTACAATCAAAACTTTACAAATAATATTGATTTAAATCAAGGAGAATATAAAGTTATTTGTGAGGCACAATGTAATGTTGAACATATTGAAGCTAATATAATGAATGAAAGGAAAATATCAATTCAGGGCATAATTACTATAGATTGGGAACTTTACAAGAGTAATGATTTTGAATTTGTAAAAGACATTGAAGGTAGTGACCAAGTAGAAGTCTTAAAGAAGACAGAAACAATAAATAAAATCAGTGCTAATGAAGATGCTGAACTGATGGGGAAATGTATTATTAGAGTTGGAATGGACAAACCACAAATAAATAAAATTTTAAAATGTTCATTGCAATTGCACAAAAAGGAAGTAAAAATAGCGGATGATAAAATTTATCTTGGTTGTTACTGTAAATTAAATATTTTATATAAGGGAGATGATTCTAAAGACATAATTCCTTTAGAAGAAGATATTTATTTATCGAAAGAGGAAGAAGTTAAGGGCGTTACATCAGATATGATTCCAACAGTTTGTTATGAAATATCAAATAATGATTTACTGTTAGAAGAAGATGATTTAGGGGAAGTAAGAATTATAAATGATGAATTTATAGTTAAAGCAAATGTTAAAGTATTCTCAAAAGAAAATATAGATATGATTAAAGATGCATATTCTAATAAATGCTTAATTGGACTCAGAAAAGATGAACATGAAGTTGGTATTCTTCATGGAGCAAACAGTTCTGAATCAATTGTTAAGCATAATATTCAACTAAAAGAGAAGGATTTTAGACCTGAACATATTATATCTGCTAATGCGGCTATAATATTAACTGATAAGCAAGTTATGAAAGACAGAGTCGCTATAGAGGGGATCGTTAAAGCAGATGTGTTATATAAAACAACTGATGATGAAAAGTATTTAGCAAATGTTAAAGCTGAAATACCATTCTCAGCTATGGTTGATATTTTTGGTGCTGATGAAAATATGAAATCTATAGTTAAAGGAAATTTAGAAAGCATAGATGCATCAATAGAAGGAAATAGTATAGCAATTAAAGCAACTATAATATTATCAGGAAAGGTTCTGTATGAAATGAATAAAGAGTTCATTTCAGATATAGTTGAAGAAGAGGGAGATATGCCAGAAAAAAAGGCAAGTATAACTATTTATGTTGTAGGAAACGGGGATACTTTATGGGATTTAGCTAAAAAGTATAATACAACAGTTTACGATTTAACTAAAATAAATAAGGTTGAAGATTCAGAACATATTGAAGCTGGACAAAAATTAATAATTCCAGGAAGAGCGGTTTTTTAAGAAAGTATATAAGGCACAATCAAAAATGTGCCTAAAGTTTGCATTTAATGAGATACCTCGAAATGATTTTAAATTGTTTTGAGGATCTCTCTTTTTATGCGATTTTTTTTTGAATAATTATTTAATATGGTGGAAAGAATATTTAATACACGATATGAGGTGATAATATTTGAAAGATATTTTAAGTGGTAATTTAATAATAATAGGAGGAGCTGAAGACAAGGAAGGCAAAAAAGAAATTTTAAAGAGAGTATGTAATTCAATTGACAAAGATAAAGATATATTATTAATTGCAACCATTGCGACTGAATATCCTAAAGAAGCAGCGACTAAGTATAAAGAAGTTTTTGGATCACTTAAAGTGAAAAATATAAAAATATTAGATATTAGCGAGCGAATTGATGCATTTGAAGAATCAAATGTTGAACTGATAAAAGAAGCATCACTAATATTTTTTACTGGTGGAGATCAGTTAAGAATAACAAGTTTAATTGGTGGAACTTCAATTTATAATGCTTTA
>JAKBFR010000210.1 GCA_021837545.1 Bacillota bacterium
TGTAAGTGGAGCAATATTTAAGAGTATGGATCCGCTAAATAAAAATATATTTAGCAAGGGTGAAGTAATTATACCGATAGATAGCTCAAAAGTTGATAATAAAAAATCACAGGAGTTACAAACTAAGCCTAATATAGCAATGGCTAACACTACAACTAAGTCAACAAATGTATCAAAAGTAGGTGTTAATAAAAGCGCTGATAGCCCTTTGGTAAAGAATGTTCCAAAGAATAGTGATAATAAAAATATAAATAAGACTAACTCTGCAGAGAGTGATGCCCAAATAAATGAAGACTTAGTAAAAGGCAGTCACAATAGTAGTGTTTCAACTGGTCCAAAGGGCCCAATAGATGTACCTAAAATTGAGAATGTAACAGAGGAGACAAGTGAAACTTTAAAGTTATACGATTCAAGGTATTCTTTTGATCAAAAGAGACTAGTTAGCGTTAAAGAAGATGGCATATATATAAAGGATATAGATTCTTCAAAAGAGAAAAAGTTAATATCTTACAACAATAAGACTCAAATAATTGATAAACCTAATTTTACACCTAATGACGAAATAATTTATTATAAAGCAGAAAATGTTAATGGTGAAAAAAATGGTGCTATCTATCTAGCTGATAAAAATGGGCAAGAGTCTACTAAAATTGTAGATGGAAAAAGTCCTATGATATCAAAGGATGGTAAAAAGTTAGTCTATGAAGCAGAAGGCAAAATATATATTTTAACTTTAGCAACAAATAGTAAAAGACTTGTTGATAGTGGTAAATATCCTGCTTGGGCTGGGGATGGCAATTTAATTAGTTATGTAAAAGAAGAAAAAGAAACTCAGAGCTATGATGTTAGTACCGAGAAAAAAGATGTTTATATTGAAAAAACTTCTTCCAGTTTATGGGTTTTTGATTCAGTAACTGAAAACACTCGTAGCCTAACAAATAAAGAGGTAAAGATCAATAATGATAACATTGAATCTTGGGCAGCAGCTGTAAGAAGTGGAAATATTACTAGTAACTTTGATGTAACCAGTAAATATAGCTATTTTGAGAGTATTTGGGGTTCTAATAATAAAGAAATATATGTTATTAGAAAAAATAATGAAACACAAGTATTTGAATTAATTAAGTTTAGCTTAGATAATTAAGCCTTGTTATATGAAATTGGTAGTAGAAAAATTTCTACTACCAATTTTATTTTATTCTGATATGCAGTATTTAACTATTAAATCCAAAGTACATAATATAGAATCCATATGGGTTCTTTCATAGCCATGGGAAGCAAAAATACCAGCACCAATTAAGGCTGTTTTTATATCCCATCCAGCTCTTAGAGCAGCGGAAGCATCAGAACCATAGTAAGGATAAATATCTATTTTATAATCTATGTTTTCTTTTTTACATATTTCTGTTAATTTTTTTCGAAGTCCTAAATCATAAGGACCTGAAGAGTCTTTTGCAGCGATACAAACACTGTATTCAGATGAATTTTGATCAAGACCTGGACAACCCATATCTACAGATACAAATTCTTTGGTATTTTCTGGCATAGAAGCAGAAGCTCCATGTCCAACTTCTTCATAATTACTAATAAATATATTAGTTGTATATGGAAGTTCAATGTTGTTTTCTACTATGTGTTTGATAGCATAAAGTAGAATTCCCACACTAGCTTTATCATCTAGATGTCTAGATTTTATAAAACCCTTTTCAGTAAATAGTGTTCTTGTATCAAAGCAAATAAAATCGCCAACGTTAATGCCTAATTCTTCTACTTCTTTTTTTGAAGAAATTTTTTCATCAAGAATTACTTCCATATTTTCAGGTGTTCTTTTAAGCTCACGCGCTTCGTTACCGCTAATATGTACTGAAGGTTTAGTGCTTTGAATAGTTCCTGTGAAGATTTTACCATCAATAGTTTCGATAGTGCAGTTTTCACCTTCTATGGAATTCATCATGAATCCACCAATAGGCTCTAAACCTAAAGAACCGCTGGAATTAATTTTTTTAACCATAGCGCCAAGAGTATCCACATGAGCAGAAAGTGTTCTTTGGTAATCATCATTTTTGCCTTTTAATGTAACCACAACTGCACCTTTATTAGTAGTAAAATGTGGTACGTTTAAAATATGAAGCTCTTCCTTTATGTAGTCCATGATTTTTTCAGTATAACCTGAAGGACTAGATATTGATAGAATGTTTTTTAAATAGTATTTAATCTTATCTTCATTATAATTCATATTATCACTCCTTATTAGGCATAATTTTACCATAAAAGCTATTAAAGTAGAACTAAAAATTTAGAGGAATTATATAAATATTATATAAATGAATAAACATTAACAATATAACCAATAAATACACAAATAATAATAAGTTACAAGTAGGTTACAAGTTTAAAAGTCTATAGGAATCTTAGCTTCTTTGTAGTATAATATTGATGAGTAGAAAGGAGATTTTATATGAAGAAAAAAGCAGTTATAATATTAGGAGTTTTAGTCTTGTTAGGTACGATTACATTTACTAGCTACTCTTATGCTAAAGTAAAACAATGGGATTCTTTGATTTTACCTACAGTTAAAATAGAAAATGAAGATTTAACTGGCAAAACTAAGAAAGAAGCCCAAGAAATAATAAAGGATAAGTATTCAAGTCAGGTGCTTAAGAAAAAAATCAACATAGTAACTGATGACAAAAAATATACCTTGGACTATTCAATGCTAGATGCAAAATATAATATTAATGAAGCTATAGAAGAGGCAATTAGCTATGGAAAAGATATGAATATGTTCCAAAAATATAAGGCTATTAAAAATCCAACTCTAAAGCAAATAAATCTAAAATTTGAATATAATGATAAGATTGTTGATCAAGTATTAGAGCAAATAGCTAAAGATACAAATAAAAAACCTGTAAATGCAACTATAACTATGGTTAGCAGTGGAAGATTTAATGTTACTAATGACGCTACTGGAAAGCAGCTAGAAACAGATAAATTAAAAAATGATATTAAAAATAAAATTAATGGTACTCTTTCAGAAGATGTTATAGATATTACTGCTCCAGTTAAGGAAGTAAAGCCTGAAATTTCAGCAGCTACCTTAAATGCAATTAATACAAGAATATCAAGCTTTAGTACGAACTTTGCAAGCTCAGCAGAAGGCAGAGCAGCAAATATAGGTTTATCTACTAAAAGTATAAACGGTACACTATTAATGCCTGGAGATGTCTTTAGTTTTAATGGAGTTGTAGGAGAGAGAACAGCAGAAAAAGGATATCAATCAGCTGGTATAATTGTTGGTGATAAATTAGAACAGGGGTTAGGTGGGGGAATATGTCAAGTTTCATCTACTCTGTATAATGCAATGCTTGGAACTGGAATTGTTTCTGTAGAAAGAATTCATCATACATTTCCTTCAAGTTATGTTCCAATAGGACAAGATGCTACAGTTGATTATGGCAATCTTGATTATAAGTTTAAAAATACATTTAAGTATCCCATATATATTGAGGGATTTATATCAAACAGAAATCTTTATTTTAATATTTATTCTAATTCTACATTAACTAACAGAACTTATGAAATTGTAAATGAAATATTGGAAGTTACTCAACCAAAAACAGAAATAATACAAGACCCAACTAAGTATGAGGATGAAAAGGAAATTGTAAAAAAAGCTTATACTGGATA
>JAKBFR010000211.1 GCA_021837545.1 Bacillota bacterium
TAATGTGGGTATTAATGATGCTGCATCGTATGTTAAGACTGATTTCCCTAATTTTGTGCTAAAAAATGGAGAGTTAGAGGTAAATGCTGAAATGCCCTATGTAGTAGAAAAGAATGAAAAAGAAATTATTATTATTGATACAACAGATAAAATAGATGAAACTATATTGAATGATTATGATAGTGGTATTTTTATTTCTAAATATGGGCTTGATTATAAGAAAAATACATTTGAAACGAGGAAAATTGATTTTGCTAGTTTAAAGGGTGTAACATTTACAAAGGACAATATATTAAAATGGATACCTTATCTTAAATGGTTTACTCTATTAATTATCTTCTTTGGTTTCTTCTTTTATATAATCGGTAAATTAATCAGTGCCTTATTCGTAAGCATTGGTGGTATCGTAATAGCTAAAGTATTAAAACACAAAATCAGCTTTGGAAACCTTTATAAATTAAGCATTTATTGTCTTACTTCATCTATTTTAGTCAATACGCTGATTGATTTAACAGGTATTACTATTCCATTTTTCTCATTGATTTATTATGGTATAGCCTTAGTTTACCTTTGGAAGGCAATTAAAATTCTAAAAAATCAGGAACTAGATACAAAAGACATACAATTTATTCAAACTGATAACGACGTATAACAAAAAAATCCACTCAACTTGTTTTCAAAAGAAATTAAGCTACCCTTGCTCAGCTAAGTGCGGTGGCACTAGGGTTCTCCGTATTTTGAAGTCGAAAGGTTAAACCATGCCATAATTAAAAAATGCTTAGTGACGATATCACTAAGCATTTTTAGAACATTTATTTTATTAGAGTTTATTGGGTTTAACACCACTTTACAAGAAAATTAACTAATGTCCTCTAAATAAATTAAGGAATTAATTGCCTCTAAAGCTTCTTCATTAATTTTGCTCTTTTGTATCTTTTGCACGAAAGTGCCTAATATTAATTCTTTTGATATTTGGTAAGAAACGGCATTTTTAGTTTCTTGGGGACTTTGAAATTTATATTTAGAAAAAGACTTATGGATAAAAGGTAATATAACCACAAAACTATAGGCGATAGCCAGCAAGTTAGTGTAATTTTCTATTGCTTTCTTATTTCTTACCATATAGTTACCAAAAGACCAAAAGAATTTATGTTGATAGAAAAACACTTCAATATTCCATCTAAATTTGTATGTGAAAAATGGAATTAGGTTTGGTTTATTTATATCAGTCTCTGATTCAAATACAACATAATTTTTAAAGGCTTGTATATTTGATGGCTCTACTGAACAAACGTAAACCCTAACAGATGAAAAGTTATCTACATCAGTAGTTGTTACTGTTACTAAAACAGGTTCATCGAACAAATTTGTCAAAACCTTTTTAGTTGCAATGTAGTAATCTTCTTCTTTGGTGTACTCGAAGTCTCTAATATTAAGCTTTAGCCCTTTCTTTCTTGGGCGTCCTCTTTTTCCAGTAGGCTCTGAACACAAATCATATATGCTTGTATCAGAACGTACTGCCCCTATAATAGAAACGTTGCTATAGTTTTTCAATAGGTTTAAGAATGGTCTTTTGGTGTACCAACTATCACATAGCACTATAACTTGAGAGTCTACTAGTAATGGCATTATATTTTGTATCATCTTACCTGCTATTTCAAGTTTAGTTTCACTTTTGTCATAGAGTTTATACCCAACTGGTAAGGTAATATATTTGATTTTGCCACAAAATAGTATAGGTATATTTATAACCAATGATACAAAGCAGTGGCCATTTAGGAAAGAAGTACCATCATGTTTTGTATGGTCAAAAAGTTTACTATAACAATCAAACTTATCTCCAAACTTAGCTTGAAGGGTGTCATCTATAATCAAGAATATAGTTATATTAGCCTTAAGTTCTTCGGGGATAAGTGACACTGCTATCTTCACCGTTGCGAACATTAAGCTCTCTACCGAGAAGCTTGTATATGATAAGAAATAATAAAAGCTATTAAGAACTTTATTCCAATACTTGCTTATGAAATTGTCATATATAAATTTTATGGAACGAACTTCTTGGATAGAAAGTATAGCAGTAACAAGTAAAATAAAAATATGGAAGCTCCGCTTTTTAAATATGGAGCGATATTCACTTAAATAAATTTCTAATGTTTTAATTGTTGATTTTTCGTCAATACTAATCATAGTACCAGATACCTCCTATCAGTGCTGGATTACTCAAGATTAGTATTGGTAATTAAGAGGTATTTGGTACGTTGTATTTTTTGGTAAGTCTAAATTACTTGTAAAGTGGTGTAAATTGAATTAAAGGTAAAATAGCAGAGTTGATAGTTTCATTGACTCTGTTATTTCATTTAAAATAATTATTTGGAATAATATCTTTGAAAGTATATGAAAAAATAAAAAGTTTCCAAATTCTTTTATATCTTCATATAGTCTTCATAAGATTTATTTAATATATAACTATAGATGAACAAATAGATGTAAGGAGTTGTAATTAAATGAAAAAAACAAAGAAAATAGTAGCTATACTTGTTTCTTCACTTTTAGTATTATCCTTCGCAGGATGTAGCAGAACAGTAACAGGAAGCAAAGAAGGGGATAATGGTCTTAAAGTTTTTAATGAGATTGTAAAGACTTTCCCACAAAACAAAGGCTTCCATAAGGCACTACAGCATTGGGGATTTAAGCTTCCAAGTGGAGAAAAGTTTGAATGGACTAAGGATACGTCAGCAAATAAAGCAGATCTTGCCATGGTAATGTTAGCTGATCCATTTGTAAAGGCTGGACTGGATGTAACTAAATTAGATAAAAATGAGTGGTTATATGAGCCAGCAGCAAAAGTGGAGGGTGTGGATTTACCTAATCGCTTAATTAAAACTTATAATGTAAGTGATAAAAAGGAAATTTCAAATGGTTCAGAAGATGCACTAAGAAGAATTATAAAGCAGGATCCAATGCTAATGAAATATATTAAAGATGAAAAACATTATATGATAATGCTTGGAGACGGTTATGCTGTACATTTTGCTGAAACTTTAGGAGCATCTGATGAGGATATGGAATTCGCAATTAAGGCAGAGCCACTAATTAAAGCCGGCTTAGATGTTACAAAGCTTGGAGGTTCTGGTTTTAAATTAGAAGTAGCTGGGAAAGATAATATGGAAAGTAAAGATGACCAATTGGTTAAAGGCTTTAAATTAAAATAATTTCATTAAATTATGATTGCATTATACACTTTATGGTGTATAATGTAATTATAATACACCCCCCTATAGGGGGGATATGGAGATGATTAAATGAATCAAGAAAAAGTTAAGGCATTACAAGCATTAAAAACTTCAAAAGGGCAAATTGAAGGAATTATAAAAATGATTGAGGAGGGAAGATATTGCGTTGATATATCTAACCAAATTTTTGCAGCTCAAGCCCTTTTAAAAAAAGCAAACATGTTAATTTTAAAACAACATATGAACCATTGCGTCATGGATGCTGTTAAACAAGATAGCGGAGAAGAAAAAATAGATGAAATTATAGAGCTTCTATCTAAAATAATAGATAAGTAGTATTTAAAGATTGTATTAATAGGAGGGGAAATTATGACAACAAAGTCATTAAAAATAGATGGGATGACCTGTGCAGCTTGTGCTAAAGCTGTTGAGAGGGTTAGTAAAAAGT
>JAKBFR010000046.1 GCA_021837545.1 Bacillota bacterium
CCCATTCCGAACAGGACAGTTAAGGTCTATAGCGCCGATGGTACTGCACGGGTGACTGTGTGGCAGAGTAGGACGTTGCGAGGTAAGTTAAAAGAGGATGTCTTAAAGTGATTGGTAAAATCATTTTGAGGCATTTTTTTATATATAGATAAATATAAAACTTGACAGACTGTTGTCAAGTTTTATGTTTTATAATAATTAAAGGGTGTTTGCATATAGATAAATAAGCTATTTGAAATTATTAATATATTAATAAATAAAAAAACAATAATTGCTAGCGAGAAAGGACGTGTAATTTATGGAGGGAAAGTTAAAAGACATATATAATGAAGGCTTTTTAAATGAATTTGGTGAGAAGGTTCATAATATATACCGTGAGTTTAATCCAGAAAACTTTACAACAGATGTGATGAATGAATCCTGGATAACTCTTTCATTGAAAGAAAGGATGCGACGGATAACCGAAAAGCTGGGAGAGTATCTTCCGATGGATTATGAAGATGCACTGAATGTGTTGTTTTCAATCGATGAGATCTGCACTGGTTTTCCATACCTATTCTTTCCTGATTTTGTGGAGGTATATGGTCAGGCTGAAGAACACTGGGAGCTTTCTATGGAGGCTCTGGAACGATTTACGCAGAGATCGTCCTCGGAATTTGCCATTAGACCGTTTATAGTGAAAGATCCTGATCGTATCATGAACCGCATGATGATTTGGGCGAATCATTCTAATGAACATGTACGACGCCTTGCCAGTGAAGGCTGCCGTCCACGACTACCTTGGGGAATTGCGCTTAAAATTTTTAAGAAAGACCCATCTCAAGTCCTTAATATATTAGAACAGTTAAAGTGCGATTCTTCACTTTATGTGAGAAAAAGTGTTGCCAACAACCTGAATGATATTGGAAAGGATAATCCTGCTGCTGTGATTGATACAGTGAGGAGATGGATTGATATACATCCGCAAACAGACTGGATTTTGCGGAAGGGATGTCGTACTTTGATTCGAAATGGGAATTCGGAAGCTTTGAAATTGTTCGGTTACACAAACTTTGAAGAAAAAGAATTACAGATTATAGAAGCTTCAATCTCCGTAGGACCCAATAAAATAAAAATTGGCGAAAGTTGTGAGCTTCGATATGAACTGGATATTCCAAAGATCCAATCAGCTCATATTCGAATTGAATATGGAGTTGATTTCGTAAAGTCCAGGGGGAATAGTTCACGTAAACTGTTCATGCTATCGGACAAAACTGTAGCAGGAGGAACGCATGTTAGTGGAATCAGGACACACAGCTTTGCGGATTTAACAGTTAGACGCCATTATCCTGGTGAACATCGAATTACTCTGCTGGTAAATGGACAGGAGGAAGCGCATACAACAATAAAAATAATTGAAGGTTAAGAGATAGGAATAAATAATATACTAATAAAGTTAAAGGAAAAACATAAGATAGATAATACGGAGGAGACTGAGAAATCCTTTTGTTTTGAAATTAGCCTTGAAATGTTGTTAAAGAACATTTCAAGGCTTTTATGATATAATTATAGTATAAAATTAAGAAGGATATAAAGTATTCTTAGCTTCAAGTTAAGTGTTCTTAATAGAAATATCAAGTGAAACTTGATTCAGGTGGAGTTTGATCTCCATCTGAATCTTAGTTGAACTTATCTAGGGTCGTGCCACTATTATCTCTCACCCAAAAGAGGTTGGGAGTGTTACAGTGGCTAGACATCAGATAAAATAGATGAAGGTGAAAATATGAAGATTTTTGAGAGTATTAATGCAGAAATAAAAGAACAAAAGTTATTAATGGAAGCACTAAAAATAGATATTAATAAAAAAAAGATAATTTCATTTGTTGGAGGTGGGGGTAAAACAAGTTTAATATATGAATTAGGACATGAATTGAGTAGATTAGGTAAAAAAGTTATTATAACGACTACTACTCACATGTTTATGCCAAAAGATAATGTAGTCATTACAGGAAAAAAAGATGATATTATTAAATTGTTATATAGTGAAAATATGATTACAGTTGGAATGTTATGTGATGAGAACGCTACAAAATTTGAACATAATCAATTTGAACATAAAAAAACAGTCGGAGAGATTCAAAAAGGACAGCTCAAAAAAATAGGTGGGTTATCTAAAGAAATGGCTGTAAGTCTTATAGAATTAACTGATTTTGTGTTAGTTGAAGCAGATGGATCAAAAAGATTGCCATTAAAAATACCCGCTGAGCATGAGCCGGTAATATTAGAAGGAAGTAATTTAGTTGTAGGGGTATGTGGTATTGATGCAATAGGAAAAAGCATCAAGGAAAAATGCCATAGATCAAATTTAGTTTCAAGATTTTTGGATACAGATGAAGAACATATTATTAATCCACATGATATTGCAAAAATATTATCAAGCGTTTATGGTCAGAGAAAAAATGTAGAATGCCATTACAAAGTTATTATAAATAAAGCAGATAATATAAGAGATATAGAAAAAGCTAAAAATATATCAAATGAATTATCTAATTTTGGAATACATGAAACAATAATAACAACATTTAAAGATTAGTTATAATAGAAAGCTAATAATAACTCAAGATAAGGAGAGAAACATAATGGTTGTATTAATAAAAGGTGCTGGAGATTTAGCAACAGGAGTAGCTTATAGATTAAAAAAGTGTGGATTTGATATAATTATGACAGATGTTTCTGAGCCTACTACAGTTAGAAGAACAGTAGCATTTTCACAAGCTGTATATGATAATAATGCAGAAGTAGAAGGAATAAAAGCGACTCTTGTTTCAGGACTAGAAGAAGCTAAAGAGGTTATTAAACAAGATAATATTGCAGTAATAATAGATGAAAAAGCAGAAATTATAAAAGAACTTAAGCCAGATGTAGTAGTTGATGCTATAATTGCAAAGAAAAATATAGGAACAAATATTAATGATGCACCAATTGTTATTGCACTTGGACCAGGATTCACAGCTGGTGTTAATTGCCATTGTGTTGTGGAAACTAAAAGGGGACATTATTTAGGTAAAGCAATATATAATGGAAGTGCTATACCTAATACTGGAGTACCTGGAGACATTGGAGGATATACTAACGAAAGAATAATTAGAGCTACAAATGATGGAAAGATATTACCTATATCAAAAATAGGAGACTATGTAAAAAAAGGTGATATTGTAGCTTATGTTAATAAAACTCCAATTTTTGCACAAATAAATGGAATAGTACGTGGGATGCTTCAAAAAGATGTTAGCGTGTTTAAAGGAATGAAAAGTGGAGACATCGATCCAAGATGTGAGAGAAACCATTGCTTTACAATTTCAGATAAAGCTCGATCTATTGGTGGAGGAGTCTTAGAGGCAATTTTATATTTAAATAAAAATATCAAGTGAAATTTGATTTAGGGAGGGGATTTCAATCTGAAGGTCACCTACCTAATCGCCCCAGGGGTTAAAAATTTTCCTTATGAGATAAATATGAAAAAATCATTTAACAGAAAGTAAAAAGGGTGGATACAGGTGATAGATTTATATGGACGTAATATTGATTATATTAGAATATCTATAACAGATAAATGCAACTTAAGATGTAAATATTGTATTCCAGAAGAAGATATAAAAAGTACATTGAATAATGAAATATTAACATTTGATGAGATAATTAAAATCTGCACTAGTGCTTCTAAGTTAGGAATAAAAAAAGTTAAAATAACAGGTGGTGAACCACTTATTAGAGCAGATTTAACTGATTTGATAAAATCAATTAAGAATATACCTGGAATTGATAATGTTACCCTAACTACAAATGGTATATTTCTTTCAGATAAAGCTCACGATTTAAAAAAAGCTGGAATTGATAGTATAAATGTTAGCTTGGATACATTAAATAAAAATAAATTTAAAGATATTACTAGGAGAGATGGATTTGATAAAGTTATAGATGGAATAGAAAAATCCATTAAGTTAGGAATAAAAATTAAAATAAATTGTGTACCTATAAGAAATTTTAATTATGATGAAATAAATGATATTGCGGCAATATCTAAAGAAAATAATATAGATGTTCGTTTTATTGAAATGATGCCAATTGGAATAGGAAACTTGTTTAATAGCATTTCAAATAAAGAAATATTAGAAGTTATTGAAAAAAGTTTTGGAGAATTTAAAATTTGGAATAGAAATAATAATAATTTAAGTATTTTAAAAGATGAAAATAAAGGACAAGATTTAAGGAATTTCAGTGACAATGGTCCGGCTACATATTACCAAAATGATAATTTTAAAGGGCGCATAGGATTGATTAGTGCCGTGAGTAATGAATTTTGCCCAAATTGCAATAGGATTAGAATTACTTCGGATGGATTTCTGAAACCTTGTTTATGTTATAGTGATGGAATTGACTTAAAAAATTTAATTAGAAATAGTATTAGTGAAGAGGAATTAACGATTGTAATTAAAAATGGAATTTTAAATAAACCAGAAAAACATGGTTTTAACAAGTTATCTAAAAGTGATAATTTGGAAGTGAAAAGTATGTCACAGATCGGTGGCTAATAAGAAAGAGGAAAGAAAAAATTATGGGAAATATAATTGCAGTATGTATAAGTGAAAAGCGAGGTACACAAAAGAAAAATATCCAAGAAGGAAATTTTATAGAGAATTTTGGGATAGAAAATGATGCACATGCTGGAAATTGGCATAGACAAGTAAGTCTTTTGTCTTATGCAAAAATAGATGAATTTAACAAAAAAGGTGCGAATGTTATAGATGGAGCCTTTGGAGAAAATCTTGTAGTAGAAGGAATTGAATTTACAAATTTACCTATTGGAACAAAATTAAAGTGTAATGAGGTTGTTTTAGAAATAACTCAAATAGGAAAAGAGTGCCATAGTCATTGTGAAATTTATAAAAAAATGGGTGAATGTATAATGCCTACAAATGGAGTTTTTGCAAGGGTAATTAATGGCGGAAAAATAAATTGTGGAGATAATATGGAAATTTTATCTGATGTAGAAAGGATATAAGAAATGTATAGGATAGGAATAATCACATCTAGTGATAAGGGCTATGAGGGAATGCGAGAAGACAAAAGCGGAGCTGCAATTAAAGAAATTGTGGAATCCAATAATTATAAAGTTGAATTTTATAAAATACTTCCAGATGAAAAAGAAATGTTAAGTAATGAAATGAAAAGGCTATGTGATGAAAATATTGTTGACTTGATAATTACAACTGGTGGAACTGGACTTTCAAAGCGAGATAATACGCCTGAAGCTACGCTAGAAATAGGAGAAAGATTAGTACCAGGAATATCAGAGGCAATGAGAGCATATTCAATGGGAATAACTAAAAGAGCAATGCTTAGTCGAGGTGTTTCTGTTATTAGGAAAAATACATTAATAATAAATTTGCCAGGAAGTGAAAAAGCTGTAAGAGAGAGTTTAAATTATATTATATCTGAATTGGAACATGGAATTGAAATTCTAAAAGGTCATATTGGAGAATGTGGAAGATAAGGGAGGAACTCTAAATGAATAAGAGAATTGATGCAAAAGGTAAGAACTGTCCAATACCTGTAATAATGGCAAAGAAAGAAATTGATGGTGGAAATAACAATTTTGTAGTTGAAGTTGATAATAAAATTGCTGTACAAAATCTTCAAAAGTTAGCTAATAGTCAAGATTTTATATCATCTCTAGAAGAAGGTAATGGAGTATTTAAAGTTTATTTTTCAAAGGATTTAGATAAGACGAGTGGAGCTGAGATATGTGAAGAATGTAATGAAATATTAGATGAATTAGAAGGAAATAAAAAGGGTTTAGGTACATGGTCAGTATTTATTGGAAAAGATATTATTGGTGCAGGTAATGAAGAACTTGGAAAGTCGCTAATGAAAATGTATTTTTATACAATTTCAGAAGGTGATGATTTACCAAAATCAATTTTATTTATGAATGATGGAGTAAAAGTTCCCACATTAAATGAGCAAGCAATAGAGCATTTAAAAGATTTAGAAAGTAAAGGCGTTGAAATATTAGTCTGTGGTGCATGTCTTAATTTTTATGAACTTGAAGAAAAGCTTAAGGTAGGTAGAATAAGCAATATGTATGATATAACAAATTGCATGAAAGAAGCATCAAAGGTTATCACTTTATAGATACCTAAGGTGAAATTGTACTTAATATGAATTGCTGTAACTTATGAGGAGAAAATTATGAATAAGAAAAAGAACATGATAGGAATTTTGATTACTTTGGTGGGCGGGATTTTTTGGGGACTTTCAGGGGCCTGTGGTCAATATTTATTTCAGAACAAAGAAGTATTTGCAAAATGGCTTGTGCCAGTACGTTTACTTATTGCAGGCGGAATTATGCTCTCATACTTTATTATAAAAGATAGAAAAACCACAATGAAAGTATGGAAAAGTAAACGAAATGTTATAGATATAATTATATATGGAATTGCAGGGATGATGCTTTGCCAATATACATATTTTGCAACCATTGAATTATCAAATGCTGGTACCGCAACAGTATTACAATATGTAGCACCAGTATTGATTATGATTACAATATGTATAAGGGAAAAGAAATTTCCCAAAGTCAATGAAATCATAGCCATTATATGTGCTTTAAGCGGTGTGTTTTTGCTTGCAACCCATGGAAATATCAATCAGCTTGTCATTTCTAAAGAAACATTATTCATGGGATTAGCATCTGCTGTTACAGTAGTAATTTATAATATTCAGCCTAAAAACTTAATGACTCAGTTTTCAACACCACTTTTACTTGCATGGGCAATGCTCATAGGTGGCGTTGTTTTAACAATAATTTTCAAACCGTGGAGATATGCGCCTATTATAGATATACAATCAATCATAGCTTTAATCGTCATAATTCTTTTAGGAACAATTGTATCCTTTAGTTTATATATGCAGGGGGTAAAATTAATTGGACCAACTAAAGCAAGTCTTTATGCTTGTATTGAACCTGTAGCGGCGGCTGTATTATCAGCAGTTTGGTTAAAAAATCCACTGGGTTTTATTGATATTATTGGATTCATTTTAATTGTTTCTACAATATTTATTTTAATGTATGCAAATAAACCCAAAGATAAGGAAGCATCTTTAACCAATTAACAAGTAACGGTTAACTAATTTCAAGGAGGGTATTATATGTCAAGCAATATAAAACTTACTAGTTTAACTAAAACTTCAGGATGTGCTGCAAAAATAGGACCTGGAGTTCTTCATAATGTTTTAAGTAGTTTGCCTAAATTTAAAGATCCAAATTTACTTGTGGGGTTTGATACTAATGATGATGCTTGTGTATATAAAATTAATGATAATACAGTAGCAATTCAAACAGTAGATTTCTTTCCACCAATGGTAGATGATCCATATACATTTGGTCAAATCGCAGCGGCTAATGCTCTTAGTGATATTTATGCAATGGGTGGAAATCCTGCAACAGCTATGAATTTGCTTTGCTTTCCTTCTTGCTTAGATATATCAATTATGAGAGAAATACTTGCTGGTGGATACGACAAAGTTAGAGAAGCTGGAGCAGTAATTGCTGGTGGACATACTATAGCAGATCCAACTCCGAAATATGGTCTTAGTGTAACTGGATTTGCACATCCAAATGAAATTATTTCAAATAGTAATGCAAAAACTGGAGATATACTTATACTTACAAAACCATTAGGCATTGGAATAATGAATACTGCGGCAAAAGCAGAATTATTAACTGAAAGTAAAATTAAAGAAGTCGCATCTATAATGACTACTTTAAATAAGTATGCTAAAGAATGCGCTTCTGGACTGCATGTGAATTCGTGCACTGATATAACTGGTTTTAGTTTAGTTGGTCATAGCTATGAAATGGCAAGTGGTAGTAATAAAACAATAGAGATTTTCAGTTATGCTGTACCTATTATAGATGGAGCACTAGAATATGCTAAAATGGGAATTATACCTGAAGGGATGTACAATAATCTTGATTATTTAAAAGATAAGTTTACTTTAGCTTCAAATATTACACAGGAGTTACAAGACGTGTTAATAGATCCTCAAACATCAGGTGGATTACTACTTTCAATTCCAGAAAAAAATGTTAAAGAGTTTCTATCAAGAATCGAAACATTTACTTCATATGCAAGAGTTATTGGGCAGGTTGTTGATAAAGGCCATAAACCTATAGTAATTAAATAATGAAGATAAATTTAATTTTACTAGCAGCAGGAAATAGTAGTAGATTTCAAGACAATAAATTATTAACTACAGTTAATAATAAGCCAATGTATATGAATGTGGTAGAAAAAAGTTTGAAATTAAACTTTAATAAGATAATTTTAGTTACTCAATATGAAGAAATTAAAGTAGCTTTAATAGAAGGACCTATTCAAGTTGTTATGAACCAAAATAGTGAATTAGGAATATCTCATTCCATTAAACTTGGAATACAAACTGACATGGAAGCAAATGCGTATATGTTTATGGTATGTGATCAACCATTTATATCATTAGTGAGTATAGAGACATTAGTCTATAGATTTATAAAAAGTAATAAGGGAATTGCTTGTGTTGAGCATGAAGGTAATCTTGGCAATCCAACTATATTTTCTGAAAAATATAAAAATGAATTATTGAGTTTAGAAGATGATGTTGGTGGAAAATCCATTATAAAAAAACACCTTGATGATTTAGAAAGAGTTACCATTATGCATGAGATAGAACTGATTGATATTGATACTAAAGAGGATTTGTCAATTGTTAATGATAGATGACTAATAGAAAATTAAACATTGATAATTGGGTATTTAACATTAAACTTAACACATGATAGTAAAGGATGTCTATGCTAAAAAAATAGAGATACGAGGTGATATAAATATGAAAAAGAATTTTTATAATAATCTTTTAAATAGTCTGAATTATAATGGGGAAGCCTTTGTAGTAAGTGTCACAAAAGGAATATACAATGAAAGAAGTATAGTAGGTCAAAAATCATTAAAAAGTAAAGAAAGTATTTTTATAGAAGATGAGAACATTATAGAGTTTTGGAATAGAATTTTAAATAAGGTAGATTTTAATAAAGGTACATATAAATTAGAGTTGGAAGATGAAATAGAATTATTTATAGAACATGTTATAGGAAAACCTAATTTAGTTATTTGTGGAGGAGGGCATATTTCACTGCCGTTATGTAAAATGGGAAAGATGATAGAATTTAATACTACTATAATTGATGATAGAGAAGAATTTGCAAATAAAGAGAGATTTCCTATGGCAGATAATGTTTTATGTAAGGATTTTAATGAAGCTTTTAAAGAAATAAAATTTAATAAAAATACTTATTTTGTTATAGTTACGAGAGGACATAAAGATGATAGAAAGTGTTTAGAAACAATACTAAAAAATGATTTCTATTACGTAGGGATGATTGGAAGTAAAAGTAAGGTAGCTTTTGTATTAAACAACATATTAGAAGATGGATATACAAAAGAAGATATTAGCAAAGTACACACACCAATTGGTCTTAAGATAAGTGCTCAAACTCCAGCAGAAATAGCAATAAGTATTTTAGGCGAAATTATTCAAGTTAAAAATGAAAAGCTAATTAGTAATATAGAGGATGACATTTTAAATAAAATCTGTTTACGAGATGAACCCATGGTCCTCACAACAATAATAGAGAAACGTGGTTCAGGCCCTAGAGATGTTGGAACTAAGATGCTTGTTTATGAAAATAAAAAAATTATTGGAACTATTGGCGGTGGAAGCATAGAAAATGCAGTATATGAAAAAGCATTAGAGCTTATTCAAACTAAAGAATCTACTATAGAGGAATATGATATGTCAAACTCAACATCTGCAAAGCTTGGAATGGCTTGTGGAGGAACTGTAAAAGTACTTTTTGAATTTATTGAATAACGTAATATAAAATTTATATAATATGTTGAAAAGGTATTTAAAATACACTAGTTTAGTTTAGTTTATAATATAAGCAAAGTATTGGGTATTTTAACTTGAAGTAATTTAAATCTAGGAGGGAAAAGATTTGTTTACAATTAAAAATTATGTGATAGTGGAAGATTTAGCACAAGCATATGAGTTAAATCAAAAGAAGAGCAATGTTATTTTAGGTGGTATTGCTTGGTTAAAGATGGGAGAACGCAATATTCAAACAGCTATTGATTTATCAAAATTGGGGTTAGATAAGATTGAGGAAGATGAAGAGTGTTTTAAAATAGGATGTATGTGTACATTAAGGGATATGGAGGTAAATGAATCATTAAACTCTTATTTTAATGGAGCTATATCACGATCTTTAGTACATATAGTAGGAGTACAATTCAGAAATTGTGCAACTATTGGAGGAAGTATTTATTCTCGATTTGGTTTTTCGGATATATTAACATTGCTTTTAGCATTAGACACTTATGTAGAGTTATATAATTGTGGAATTATTCCATTATCAACTTTTAAAGATATGCCGTATGATAATGATATTTTAGTAAGAATTATCATTAAGAAAGATGCAAGAAAAGTATCTTATTTAACACATAGAATGAGTGCTACTGATATTCCAACGCTTGCAGTAGCAATTTCAAAATTAGAGGATAAATGGCAAGTTGTATTAGGAGCTAGACCTCAAAAGGCAAAGCTCGTAAGTAAGGCAGAAACAATTCTTAGTGAAAATCCAACTAAAGAAGAAATTGATTCTTTAGTAGAGCATGTAATAAAAGAAGTGAAATTTGAAAGCAATATGAGAGGTAGCACGGAGTATAGACAAATTCTTGCTAAAGTATTTATAAATAGAGGAATAGAAGAGATTATAGGAGGCACTTATGCAAATTAAATTATGGATAAATAATAAGGTATTTGAAGATGACATAGTAGTAGATACATTATTAATTGATTATCTAAGGAGTAAGGGATTCTATAGTGTGAAAAGGGGATGCGAAACTGCAAATTGTGGCTTATGTACTGTGCATTTAGAAGGAAAACCAGTTTTATCATGTAGTACTCTTGTAATGAAAGCAAATGGATTACACGTAACAACTCTTGAAGGTATGCAAGAAGAAGTAGAAGAGTTTGGTGCATTTTTGGCAGATGAAGGAGCAGAACAATGTGGTTTTTGTAGTCCTGGATTTATTATGAATGTATTAGCTATGAAGAAAGAATTAGTTAATCCAACTGAATTAGAAATCAAGCAATATTTAAGCGGAAATCTATGTCGTTGTACAGGATATATGGGGCAGTTAAGAGCAATTAAGAAATATTTAGAAATTGCAAAGGAGGACTAAGTAATGAAGTTTGTAAACAAGGCAATAAGAAAAAAAGATGCAATGGCACTTGTAACTGGTAAACCCGTATATACAGATGATATAGCACCAAGTAACTGCTTAATAGTAAAAGTACTTAGAAGTCCATATGCACATGCGTTAATAGAAGAAATTAATGCAACTATAGCTAGCAAAGTGCCAGGTATCGAATGTATTTTAACATATAAGGATGTTCCACAATCTAGATTTACAACTGCAGGACAAACTTATCCAGAGTTAAGTCCATACGATAGATTGATTTTAGATAAAAAGATAAGATGTGTTGGAGATCCAGTAGCTATAGTAGCTGGTACAGATGAAAAATGTGTAGATAAAGCATTAAAAGTAATAAAGGTAAAATATGAAGTTTTTGAAGCAGTGTTAGATTTTAGAAATGCTAAAGATAATAAAATAATAGTACACCCAGAAGAAGATTTTAAAGCTTTAGTTCCAAGTATTGGAGTAGATGCTAAAAGAAATCTCTGTGCATGTGAAGCATTTGAAGTTGGAAACATAGAGGAAGAATTAAGTAAATGTGAATATATTGTAGAAGAAACATATCATACTAAAGCTAATAGCCAAGCAATGATGGAAACTTTTAGAACATATACTGAACTTGACATCTATGGAAGACTAAATGTTATAGCTTCGACTCAAGTGCCTTTCCATGTAAGACGAATACTCGCTAATGCACTTGACTTACCTAAATCAAAAATTAGAGTGATAAAACCTAGAATAGGTGGAGGTTTTGGGGCTAAGCAAAGTGTTGTGGCGGAAATTTTCCCTGCAATAGTAACTCTTAAAACAGGTAAACCAGCTAAAATGATATTTACAAGAGCAGAAAGTATGACAAATGGAAGTCCTAGACATGAAATGGAATTAACTGTGCGTATTGGTGCAAATAAAGATGGAATAATAAAAGCAATAGATCTTTATACATTATCTAATGCTGGAGCTTATGGAGATCATGGGCCAACTACTGTAGGATTATCAGGTCATAAATCAATTCCCCTATATGGTAAAACAAAAGCTTTTAAGTTTAGCTATGACGTTGTTTATTCCAATACAATGGGAGCAGGGGCATATAGGGGATATGGTGCTACTCAAGGTATATTTGCAGTTGAATCTGCAGTAAGTGAATTAGCAGCAAAGTTAAATATGGATCCAGTTAAGATAAGAGAATTAAACATGGTAAAAGAGGGCGAAATTATGCCAGCTTATTATAGTGAAACAGCTAATAGTTGTGCATTAGACAGATGTTTAGCTAAAGCAAAAGAAATGATAGATTGGGATAATAAATATCCATGCAAGGATCTTGGTAATGGAAAAGTTAGATCTGTTGGTGTATCATTAGCTATGCAAGGCTCAGGTATATCTGTTATAGATACTGCAGCCGTTGAAATTAAATTAAGTGATGATGGGTTCTATACTTTAATGATAGGTGCAGCTGATATGGGAACAGGTTGTGATACAATATTATCTCAAATGGCAGCAGAGTGTTTAGATTGTGATATGGATAATATAATAGTTCATGGTGTTGATACAGATCAATCTCCATATGATAGTGGTTCTTATGCATCTAGTACAACTTACACAACAGGTGGTGCAGTACTTAAAACTTGTGAATCCTTAAAAAAGAAAATAATAGAAGAAGGTGCAAGATTAATGTGTTGTCCAGTTGAAAATGTAGAATTTGATGGTAAGAAAGTTTTATCATTAGAAGATAATAAGGAAATGTCACTAAGAGATTTAGCTAATACAACATATGTAGGTACTAGTAAAATGTTAAGCGCTAGTGAATCAAATTCATCACCAGTTTCACCACCACCTTTTATGGTAGGAATGGCTGAAATAGAAGTTGATAAGCTTACTGGAAAAATTGATTTGATAGATTATGTGGCAGTAGTAGACTGTGGGACTGTTGTAAACAAAAATCTTGCAAGAGTTCAAACAGAAGGTGGAATAGCTCAAGGTATGGGAATGGCTTTATATGAAGAAATTTCATATGATAAAAAGGGTAGAATGAGAAATAATTCATTTTTACAATATAAGATTCCAACACGTCTTGATGTAGGAAATATTAGAGTCGATTTTGAAAGCAGCTATGAGCCAACAGGACCATTTGGAGCTAAATCAATAGGTGAAATAGTAATTAATACACCACCACCAGCTATCGCAAATGCAGTATATAATGCAACGAATGTTAACGTAAGAACATTACCAATAACTGCAGAAAAGATAGTTATGGGAATGCTTGAAAATGAGAAAAATAATAAGTAAAAACTTAAATGAAGAGGATGTCTCAGATGATTTAAAAATCATTTAGAGGCATCCTTATTTATTAAAAGGTTATGATTATGTTTCACGCTATTTTTGCAGGTGAAAAAATCTTGGTTATGATTTACACTTTTTTATAAATGAAATTGATTTTAGTTTTTTAACGGTGTGAAAATACATGTGGTTGAAGTTAAAAAGATTAGTACAATAGATAGTTGTATTTTTCAAGAAAACGTTTTCTGTTAATGCATTAATATATATCTTTTAAATTTTTTAGCAAGACTGTTTTTAATATTTTACCTTTAGCTAAATCTTTTGTTGCAAATTTGCAAATATCTCTCCATTCACTTATTGTCATGCCCAATATATTTTCTAGTTCTTCTTTTGTATTGGTTATTAATGCAGATGAAATTACAAACTCACCTAATTCTTCTGGAGTATCAAAAATTTTCATATATATAAATCCTTTATCGCTTCCTAACCACATTTTGTTGAATTCATAAATAAATTCTTTTAATTTATCTTCAACTTTATAGTGTGACACATCCTTTAGTTCCTTTATAAACTCATAATTGTTTATCATATTAGTCGAAGCTTCTCTACTTATTTTTTTTGATTTTTCACCTTCATTAGCAATTTCACCAATTGTAAAATCAGGAATTTTAGTAATCACTTTTTCTTGTCCATAAATCAATTTATAAAAAGCTTCTTGTAAAAATGAATACTGTATATAGCCAATTAAACTTCTGATGTCTGGGAAATATGACCATGAATTATCTATTCCATTTTTCTTTCCTAAAATAAGTGTATGAAAATAAATACTCTTTTCGGTTGGTATTTCTTGCATAAACAGATGACTTTTAAGTATTTTATGTTCATTAACAAGATTTTGCCAATAGTTAAATGAATTATACATTTCTCCCATTTTGATCACCCTTCCTAATTAATATATTATATATATTATAGTATTGAATTTGTATAATTGTAAGTACTTTACTAATTTTTTTTTGTCTATTAATATCAATTTATATCATATAAAAGATGCGACTGTTTCAAAATAGAGCGATAAATTATATTGTAGAAGAGTTAAATACATCTTTTGCAAAAACAAGTTTTGATGATATAGAATAATTAATGCCGAGCGTTTGGAAACCTTTATCAGCATATTTACCAGCTGAAAAAAATAGCATATAATTAGGATTATATTAATGAAGTTGCTAGTAATGGGAGGAGTCAAAATGAAATCTGTTTTAGTTGAAGATGCAGTAGGCATGATATTATGTCATGATTTAACCCAAATAGTCCCAGGAGAATTTAAAGGCGTTGCATTCAAAAAAGGTCACATAATAACTGAGGAAGATATACCTCGATTGTTAGATATGGGAAAAAGAAGTATTTATGTTTGGGAAATTCAAGCGGGAATACTTCATGAAAATGAAGCTGGAGAAAGGATGGCAATGGCAGCAGCGGGTAAAGAAATACTTTTTACTGATCCATCGGAAGGTAAGGTAAATTTATTAGCTAAATGTAATGGATTATTAAAGGTAAATTATACTGCATTAGAAAAGATTAATACCATAGATGAAGCAATGATTGCTACATTACATACCGATATTTTGGTAAAAAAAGATTGTGTTGTTGCAGGAACGAGAGTAATACCTCTTGTAATTGACAAAGTTAAAATTGAGCAAATTGAAAAAATTTGTAAAGAAGAAGGACCTATTATTTGGGTAGAGCCATTAAAAACTATGAAAGTTGGAATAATTACAACCGGAAGTGAAGTTTATACAGGTAGAATAACAGATAAATTTGGACCAGTAGTTAGAAATAAAATCACTGAAATAGGAAGTGAAGTTATAAAGCAAATCTTTGTTTCTGATAGTGTAGATATGATTAAGGATGCCGTGAATGAGTTATTGGAAATTGGAGTTGAAATGATTATTGTTACAGGCGGTATGTCAGTAGATCCTGATGATGTTACGCCAGCTGGGATAAGAGAAGCTGGAGCAAACATTATATCTTATGGAGCACCTGTACTCCCCGGAGCAATGTTTTTAATTGCATACAAAAATGACGTACCTGTCCTTGGCCTTCCTGGATGTGTTATGTATAGCAAGAGAACAATATTTGATCTTGTACTTCCAAGAATCGTAGCAGGAGAAATAATAAAAAAAGAAGATATTACAAGATTAGGACATGGAGGCATGTGTCTTAATTGCGAAGTGTGTACTTTTCCGGCTTGCAGTTTTGGTAAGGCATAATCAAAAAAATAACAAGTCAATATGATTAAATGGTAATTAAAGAGGAGGCTAAAGTAATGAAGCTAACCCACATAAATGAAGAAGGAAGAGCTAAAATGGTTAATGTATCTGAAAAAAGTGATACTATTCGCGAAGCAGTAGCAATTGGATATGTTTCCATGAAAAGAGAAACCCTTGAAAGAATAAAAGAAGGTACTATTTCAAAAGGAGATGTATTAGCTGTGGCTCAAGTAGGCGGGATAATGGGTGCTAAAAATACTCCGCAAATAATACCAATGTGCCATCCTATAATGATATCTGGCTGTGATATTAGCTTTCGGATTGACTTTGAAAACAATAGAATTGAAATAACAGCAACTACGAATACTGTAGGAAAGACCGGCATTGAGATGGAAGCACTTACTGCAGTATCTACTGCAGCATTAACTATTTATGATATGTGTAAGGCTATTGATAGGGAAATGGTTATAAACAATATTATGCTTGTAAAAAAAAGTGGAGGGAAATCAGGGATATTTGAAAGGGAAGGGTTATAAGAGCAAAGGCTCTTATATGACTTTTAATGTAAAGGGGCTTTTGCATAATGAATTTTTATTCATTGTGCAACAGCCCCTTTTTTATTATATAAAATAAGATATATGCAAGAAGGTAAGTTATTTAATAATTAATTTTTATGAGACAAATTAATTATTAAAATAAAAGTAAAAATTTTGATAAATAATGTAGAAATATAATGATTAGGTAACTGAAAAATGATACAATTATATATATGAAATAAATAACATAAATTATTAAATATGCTAATAATTGAGGTGAAATATGAAAACTTATAATATTGAATATAAGGATTACGATACTTTAAAGAAATATATAAGTAATAATAATATAATAAAATATAGAAATATATTAGTACAAGTATTTTCAGGAATAGGAAAAAGAGAGTTTATAGAAGAATTAATAAAAAATTTGATATTATTAATTCCACAATGCAAAATATTAGGTGCTACATCTGCAGGAGAACTACTTGATGGTAAAATTCTTGAGAATAAATGCATAATTTCTATAAGTGTATTTGAAAAAACAGTAATTAAAACTATCATAATTAAAGAAAAAATATCAGATTTTAATAAAGGTTTAGAAATAGGTCATAAATTAATTTCTCAAGATACTAAAGCTATAATATCTTTTGCTGATACAAGCATTGATGGACAAAACTTTTTAGATGGAATAAACTCTATAGATAATAAAGTTGTGGTATCGGGAGGAATTGCAGGGAAGAACAATTTTACAGATGAAACATATGTTTTCACAGAAAATGGTGTGGAAAAAGATGCAGTAGCTGCTGTTGCTTTAAAAAGTAAGGATTTGTACGTAAATAATGAAAGTAACTTTAATAGGGTACCTATAGGCAAGGAATACAAAATAACAGAGGCAGAAGGAAATATAATAAAAACCATAGATAATATACCAGCACAAGAATTTTACAGTAAATATTTAGGCACAAATAATTGTGAACAAATCAAACGTATAGGGTCTAAATTTCCTTTAATGGTAAAACGTAATAATAGATATATTGGTATATCTGTCAAAGAATCTGTAAATAATAACGAAATAATTGTTTCATCAAAAATAGATATAGGGGAAAAAATAAGGATAGGCTATGGT
>JAKBFR010000212.1 GCA_021837545.1 Bacillota bacterium
ATATCTTTCATTGCATATAAAAATATAAATACTATTAATAATGTTATAAATCTTTTAAAAACTTGACTTTTTATAACTTGCATCATATTTGGCATCAATACTACCCCTTGAATATCTTATGATTTTGAATTTGAATACTCTATGTAAACATTGTAACTCTTTTTTTGGAAATATTCTTATATTTATACTAACAGTTTTACTTTTCTATGTAAATGATTTTACAATATAATATGTATAAATACTAAAATACAGGATAAGATGTTAGACTTTCTTATCCTGTATTCTAATATATATTTTTAAATCATATTGTCTTTTACCCTATAAAGTCTTTTAAACATCCTATAAATTGTCCCTCATAATAAGTTCCTAGTTTATGATCCTTTATTTTTACTTTAGTATTGGAATCAACTCCATTTTCTACACAATAAGTTGCAAAAAAACTGATTTGTTTCTTTCCTGCTGTTCGAGGTTCAAGTGCTGGTTCACCTTCTAGTGTATAAAATTCTTCACCGTCCAGTTTTACAAATCTTAGTGCACTATCATAATCAATTTCCTTTTTATCTTGTGAAGACATAATGAAAGTATGATGAAAATTATGTTTTTCTGCTGTTTTACGATCATAACTTTCTATATAACCATTCTCAAGTATAATTCCAATAATCGGTATGAAATTTTCTATATTAAAGTCCTCCTTTATAAATAAGAGACTGTTTCAAAATTAGACTTTTGACACAGCACTCCTATTTAACTATATTATTTCATCTTATGTCTAGTCGCTGTAGCTATTGGTACATTGATAAGGCATCCCTTCAGGGTATTAGTTGAACTAATTTCAACTGAAGTACAAAATTCTCTTTAAAAATTTTACTTTATTTTTATTAATAATTCACCTGTTTTAACTTGTTGGCCTTCTTCTTTAAGAACAGATTCAATTATTCCTGCACTAGAAGCTACTATGTTTGTCTCCATCTTCATTGCTTCTATTACAAGTAAGCTTTCACCTTCTTTAACTTCATCGCCTTCTTTAACAAGCACCTTAATTATGGTTCCAGGAATACTTGCTCCAATTTCTAATTTATTTTCAGAATCAGCCATTTTAATACTACTATCTTCGTTTGAATTACCTAGAATTCTTTCAGTTTTATCTTTTATTTTTATTTCTCTTCTATTTCCATTAATTTCAAAGTCTAAAGTTCTATTTCCTTCTGAATCTAATTTCCCAATTTCTATTAATTGGATAATCATTGTCTTACCTTCTGCTACTTCGATTTCACTAGTCTCACCTTCTGCAAGTCCATGGAAGAATACATCACTACCCATACGGCTTACATCACCATATTCTAAGACAGATTTTATAAATGTTTCAAATACATCTGGATATAATGCATAACTTAACACATCTTTCTTACATGGATTGAACTTATATTCTTCTTTTAAATATGCTTCAATCTTATCAAAGTCTTCTGGTGGCAATAATTCTCCTGGTCTAACAGTTATAGGTTCTTCGCCCTTTAAAACAATTTTTTGTAATTCCTTAGGAAATCCACCTTCTGGTTGACCCATCATTCCTTTAAAATATGAAACTATAGAATCTGGGAATGCCATATTCTTTGCTTTTTCATTTATATTATCAGGAGTTAAATCATTTTGTACCATAAAGATAGCCATATCTCCAACCATTTTTGATGAAGGAGTAACTTTTATTATATCTCCAAGCATATCATTTACTTTTTTGTACATATGTTTTACGTCATTAAATCTATGTCCAAGACCAAAACTTTCAACTTGTGGTTTTAAATTCGAATATTGGCCACCAGGTATCTCAAATTTATAAATTTCAGCACTTCCTGATTTTAAGTCTGATTCAAATTGACTATAAACAGGTCTTACAGTATCCCAATAATCAGATATCTTTTGAATTCCAGTTAAATCAATACCTGTATCTCTATCTGTATTTTCAAGAGCTGCTACAATTGAATTTAATGCAGGTTGACTTGTAAGTCCTGACATGCTATTAAAAGTTGTATCAATAATATCAACACCTGCATCAGCTGCCATTAATACTGTAGCAACACCATTACCAGTAGTATCATGAGTATGAAGTTGAATAGGAATTGAAATTTCATCCTTTAATGCAGTTATAAGTTTTTTAGCTGCATAAGGCTTAAGCAGCGCTGACATATCCTTTATAGCAAGTATATGAGCACCCATTTTTTCTATTTCCTTAGCTTTATCTACATAATACTTAAGGCTATATTTATCTCTATTTTCATCTAAAATATCGCCAGTATAGCATAAAGCAACTTCTGCAACTTTTCCACATTTTAATACTTCATCTAATGATACTTCTATACCTTTTAACCAATTAAGTGAATCAAATATTCTAAATATATCTATTCCACTTGTTGCAGACTCTTTTATAAATTCTCTTATAACATTATCAGGATAATTTTTATACCCGACACCATTTGCTCCTCTAAGAAGCATTTGGAACATAACATTTGGAATTCTCTTTCTCAAAGATTCAAGTCTCTTCCATGGAGATTCCTTTAAGAATCTATATGCAGTATCAAATGTAGCTCCACCCCACATTTCAAGAGAGAATAAGTCATTTCCATAAACAGCTGTTGCTTTTGCAATATTTTTCATATCTTGTGTTCTAACACGAGTAGCCATTAATGATTGTTGAGCGTCTCTCATTGTTGTATCTGTAAGAAGTAGTTTCTTTTGATTTTTTATCCATTTAACTACGCCTTCAGGTCCTTCTGCATCTAATATTTGTTTTGTACCACTCAATCCATCTAAAGTAAGTATATTAGGAATATCAGGTACATCATATTCCTTCTTAATTCCCTTAGTTTCATTTACTATTTTTTGACCAATATAATTTAAAATCCTATATTCTTCATCAGTTCTTGGTTTTATATCAAATAATTGTGGATTGTCTGATATAAAGTTAGTATCACATTCTCCCTTTTGGAATTGGTCATTATTTAATACATTTATTAAGAAATCTACATTAGTTTTAACACCTGTAATAGTTAATTCTTTAATTGCACGGATAGATTTTCTAACTGCATCTTCAAAAGTTCTTGAGTATGCAGTACTCTTTACAAGTAAACTATCATAATAAGGGCTTATTACTGCTCCACTATATCCATTTCCTCCATCAAGTCTTATACCAAAACCTGACCCACTTCTATAAACGTCTATTTTCCCTGTATCTGGAGAGAAATTATTTGAAGGATCTTCTGTAGTTACCCTACACTGAATTGCGTACCCTCTTGGCTTTATATCGTCTTGAGAATATATTCCTACTTCGTCAGAATCTAAACTAAATCCTTCTGCAATTAAAATTTGACTTTGAACTATATCTATTCCTGTAACCATTTCAGTAATAGTATGTTCAACTTGAACTCTTGGATTCATTTCTATAAAGTAGTGATCACCATTTTTATCAACTAAAAATTCTAATGTTCCTGCACTTCTATAACCTACAGATGTAGCTATTTTTAATGCATCTTCACATATTTGTGCTCTTTTTTCTTCTGTCAAAGATAATGCCGGTGCAATTTCAATAACTTTTTGATGTCTTCTCTGAATAGAACAATCTCTTTCATAAAGAT
>JAKBFR010000213.1 GCA_021837545.1 Bacillota bacterium
AAAGCGTATTTATATAAAAATACAGGTAAAGACATGATGAGCTATAATTATCCTAAAAATACTGGAGTGTTTATAGGACAGGTTACGAGTAATGGTGAAGTTGTCTTAGAAGAAAATGTAGCTTTGGGTGATGGAATAAGATTTCATGATGACGGATTCACTTTAAGTAAAATTTTAAAAAATAATAATGAAATAAAAGAAGCTTTTAGAGGAGATACAGTTAAATTATTTCCAACTGGAGGATATAAAAAGGGTTATAGATTATATAAAATGTCTGATAAAAAGTTGTATGATGATTTAAAAGAAGATCTAAAACCTTATAAGAGGAAGATAGATTTAATAGGAATAGTTGAGTTTAAAGTTAATGCTCCACTTGTTATAAAAACTAAATTTAATGGAAAAGAATATAAAGTTTTTGGTGAAAATGTTGAAGTCTCAACTAATATGCCTTTGACAAGAGAAAGAGTTGAAGAATCTTTAAAGAAGTCGGGTGAAATTCCTTATAAATTTAATCAAATAGTTTTTGAGACATTTGATGATGGATTTATGAGAATAGCATCAATAAATAATTTAAGAAGAGAATTATTTGAAAAGATTTTAAAAGAAGAAGTAAGTTCACATAGAAAAAGAAGAATTCAAGAAAATCTTAAAATAAAGAATGTAAAATCAAATGAAGATTTAGGTTATATTTATAGCTGTATTACAAAAGATCAATTAAAAGCATTACTTGAAAATAAAAATGTCAAAAATATAGCATTAGATATCTTCTTTAGTAGACAAAAGAATGCCTTAAATAAAGAAGATTTAAAGAAATTATATGAACAAACTTCAAAGGATAAAAATATCTATTTAAAAGTACCTAATATTATTAAAGGTGAATTTAATAATATAATAAAAACTATAGAGGAATTAATGCCTTTCATAAAAGGAATAATAACATCTAACGTTGGAATAATTAGGAGTTATAAAGATAAACTATTTATAATAGGAGATTATAAATTAAATATCTTCAACAAGGAAGCAGCAGAATTCTATGCAGAAGATATAGATATTCCATGTATAAGCTTAGAATTAAATAGAAAAGAAATAAAAGAAATGATGAAAGATATTAATTGCAAAATTGGAGTTAATATTTATGGTAATACTGAGCTTATGGTCAGTGAATATTGTCCTATAGGTAGCACTTTTGGAAGTAAGTCTTCTAAAAAAGAATGTAATGGAGTATGTATGAAGGATAATTTTAAATTAATTGATAGAATGAATCAAAGTTTTAGTGTTCTAGCAGATAATAATTGTAGAAGTCATATATTGAATTCAGTGGCTACAAATTTAATTGAACAAGTAGAAGAACTTAAATCTTTTAATATTACAAATTTTAGAGTAGACTTTAAAGATGAGAGCTATGAAGAAGTTAATGATATTTTAAATCAAATTGTCCTTGGAAAGAAAAATGAAAATAAGAAATATACTCAAGGTCATTATAGACGTGGAGTAGAATAAATTGTCAATTGACGATTGACAATTGACAATTAAGAAACAAATTCTGTAAGGATTTGCACAATAATTGTGCATTGTAAAGGTGTGTTGTAAATGAATGAACGTTCTCTAAGAATATTAGAGTTTTACAAAATAAAAGATAGAATTAAAAAATATGCAAGAACAAATGCAGGCAAAACAATGGTTGAAGCCCTTGAGCCTTATGATAATGTATATGAAATAAACAATAAACTTGAGGAAACAAATGAAGCTCTTGAAATTTTAATTACTAAGGGAAATCCACCACTTGAAGGTCTTTTTGATATAAAAGAAGGTATTGAAAGAGCTAAAAAAGGTGGTACGTTAACACCAGAACAACTACTTAGAGTTTCCGGTATGCTTAGAGTTTCTAGGACTATGAAGGAATTCGTTAAGAGAGAGGAAGCTGAAAAAGCATATCCAAGACTTGAAGATTTAGCGTACATATTAGTCCCAATAAAAACATTAGAAGATGAAATAGACAGGGCTATAGTATCAGAAGAAGAAATCAGTGATAAAGCTAGTCAAACTTTATATAATATAAGGAGAAGTCTTAAAGAAAAGAATTCTTCTGTTAGGGAAAAAATAAATTCTATAGTTAAAAGTAATTCAAAGTATTTACAAGATGATTTATATACTATGAGGGGCGACAGATATGTAATTCCAGTAAAATCAGAATATAAGAGTCAAGTGCCTGGGCTTGTACATGATCAAAGTTCAACTGGAGCTACATTTTTTATTGAGCCTATGAGCTTAGTAAATTTGAATAATGAAATAAGAGAATTAGTTTTAAAGGAAAAAGCTGAAATAGAAAGAATATTAACTGAACTTTCATTAAAAGTTCAAGCTCATGGAGAACAATGTTTAAGTAATTTTAAAATACTTATTGAATTTGACTTTATATTTGCAAAAGGAAGATATGCATCTTATTTAAATGCAATAAAACCAATAGTTCGCGAAGATGGAGTATTTAATATAATATCAGCAAGACATCCTTTAATAGAAAGCGATAAGGTAATACCAGCTGATATTTATTTAGGAGAAGAATTTCAAACGTTGATGATTACAGGGCCAAATACTGGAGGTAAAACTGTTACTATAAAAACTGTTGGATTACTTCATATTATGGGATTAAGTGGACTTTTAATACCAGCTCGAGATAATTCATCAATAGCTTTCTTTAAAGAAATTTTTGCAGATATAGGTGATGAACAAAGTATTGAGCAAAGTCTTTCTACTTTCTCATCTCATATGACTAATATAGTTAATATTATGAAACATGTCGATGATAAGTCGATGGTACTTTTTGATGAACTTGGTGCAGGTACTGATCCAGCAGAAGGTGCAGCACTTGCTGTATCTATTTTAGAAACGTTAAGAAGACGAGGGGCAAAACAAATTGCAACAACTCATTACAGTGAACTTAAAGCGTATGCATTAAAAACAGAGGGGGTTGAAAATGCTTCTGTTGAATTTGATATAGAAACCTTAAGCCCGACTTATAGATTATTAATTGGTGTACCAGGAAAATCTAACGCTTTTGAAATTTCTAAGCGATTAGGACTTGTAGAAGGTGTAATAAAACGAGCTAAAGAATATATGTCAGAAGAAAATCTTCAATTTGAGAATTTGATTAGAGAACTTCAAGAAAAGAGTATTATAGAAAAACGGGATGCAAGAGAAGCTAAGATCCTTAAAGATGAAGCAGAAGAACTTAAGAAAAAATTTGAAGATAAGCTTGAGAAGTTAGAAAAAACAAGAGAAAAAGCTTATATGGATGCAAGACGTGAAGCTAAAGACATTGTGTCCAATGCCAAAGATGAAGCTGATGATATTTTAAAAGCTATGAGAGAACTTGAAAAGCTTGGGATATCAACTGGTGGAAGACAAAGACTTGAAGAAGAGCGCAAAAAACTTAAAGCAAGTTTGGAGAAGCAAGAAAAAGGCATTCATAATATGAGAGAAAATGAAGGCGAAATTATAACGAAAGTAACGCTTGGAATGGAAGCATTTTTACCTTCAGTAAATCAAACAGTAATCATTATTTCGATGCCAGATAATAAAGGCGAAGTTCAAGTTGAAGCTGGAATTATGAAAATTAATG